>JBAPSR010000084.1:0-2842 GCA_049281755.1 Binataceae bacterium (SeqCode) | reverse complement strand
CGCCAGACCCGCGCCGGCCGCGCCGCGCAGCGGAGGACCGATCGCCGCGCCGCTCGAGCTTGCGCCGAATCAGGTGCCGGTCGAAAGCCCGATGGTCGGAACGTTTTATCGCGCGCCTTCGCCCGATTCCGATCCCTTCGTCAACGAAGGAGATTCCGTGCGCAAAGGCCAGACGGTCTGTATTATTGAAGCAATGAAGATGATGAATGAGGTCGAAGCGCCCGCCGGCGGCCGCGTGGTCAGGATCATCGCCGACAACGGACAAGCGATCGAGTATGGACAGCCGCTGATGGTAATCGAGGCGGGCTGAGCACGCGATGTTCAAGAAGCTGCTGGTCGCAAATCGCGGCACGATCGCAATTCGAATTATTCGCGCCTGCCGCGAGCTTGGCATTGCGACGGTCGCGGTCTTTTCGACTGCCGACAAGGACGCGCTGCACGTCCGGATGGCGGATGAATCGGTCTGTATCGGTCCGCCCGCCGCGGAAGACAGCTACCTCAATATCCCGTCGATTCTGAGCGCCGCGCTGACCTACGGCGCCGACGCGCTCCATCCGGGCTACGGCTTTCTGTCCGAGAACGGAGACTTTGCCGAAGCCTGCCAGCGCTCGGGCCTGCAGTTCGTCGGACCGCGCGCGCGCCATATCCGGTTGATGGGCGACAAGCCGCGCGCGCGCCGGATCATGAAGCGCGCCGGCGTTCCCGTCCTGCCCGGCAGCGACGGCAAAGGCGTCACCGAAGTAAAAGATGCGCTAGCCGACGGCACCAAGCTTGGCTATCCAGTGCTGATCAAGGCCGCGGCCGGAGGCGGTGGCAAGGGCATGCGCATCGCGCGCGATCGCGGCGAGCTCGAACGCCTGTTTCCGATCGCGCGCGGCGAAAGCGAGGCGGCCTTCAGCTCGCGCACGATGTACCTCGAAAAATATCTCGAGCGCGCGCGCCACGTCGAATTCCAGATTCTCGCAGATAGCCATCGCAGCGTGATCCATCTCGGCGAACGCGACTGCTCGATCCAGCGGCGTCATCAGAAGGTGATCGAAGAATCGCCGTGCCCGGTCCTGACCGCGCGGATGCGCGAGAAGATGGGCAAGGCCGCGGTCCGCGCCGCCGAAGTCGTGGGCTACTCGAATGTCGGCACGGTCGAATTTCTGCTCGCGCCCGACGGCCAATTTTATTTCATCGAGATGAACACCCGCATCCAGGTCGAGCACGGCGTCACCGAGATGGTGACCTCGACCGACCTGGTCAAGGAAAGCATCCGGATGGCGATGGGCGAGGCGCTGGGGATCAAGCAGCGCAGCGTCGTCTTCAAAGGCGCCGCGATGGAGTTTCGGATCTACGCCGAGGACCCGGAGCGCCACATCCCGTCGCCCGGCGTGGTCTCGAATCATCATCCGCCCGGCGGACTTGGCGTGCGCGTCGAGACCGCGCTGTATGACGGCTACCGCGTGCCGGTGCAGTACGATCCGCTGGTCGCGAAGCTGATCGTTCACGCGGACACGCGCGCGCTGGCGCTCGCGCGGGCGAAGGCGGCGTTGCGCGAGTATGTGATCGACGGAATCAAGACCAACATCCCGTTGCATCTGAAGATTCTGCACGACCCCGATTTTATCCGCGGCGATTTCGCGACCGATTTTCTCTCCCGCTATATGCCCGCCGCCGCGCACGACGCCGACGCGCGCGCCGTTGCCGCCGAGAAGGCCTCTTGATCTCCGCCGCGCGCCGCCATCCTTATGATCATCAGGCGCCGTCGCGAGCCGCGCGGCTCCCGGAGCGAACCATGCGCCGATTTTTTCTTGCCCTGCTGATCTGCCTCTTCGCGGTGGGCGCCGCACGCGCCCAGTCGCCGGATATTCCCGGCGCCAACGCGGCGCCGCCGGGACCGCAGCCCAAAGCCGAGGTCGAAAATCCGCTGTTCGATTTCGGCACCGCGCTCGAAGGCACGATGGTCAAGCACGTCTTCAAGATCAAGAACGCCGGCAAGGGCGAACTCATGATCCGCGGCATCAAGACCTCGTGCGGATGCACCGCCGCCACGCCGAGCAAAAACCATCTCGCTCCCGGCGAGGAAACCGATATCGACGTCGGCTTCGACACCCACTTCCAGAAGGGCCATCAGATTCGCACCATCACCGCCTTCACCAACGATCCCGGTCTCCCGGAGGCCATGATGACGATGCAGGGAATCGTCAAGCAGCAGGTCGCCGCCACTCCCGCGCAGGTTTCGTTCGGGACCGTGCGCAAGGGAACCGAGGTCACCCAGGACGTAGCGATCGACGACCTGACCGCGCAAAAGGGTTTCTCGGTGGGACCGGTGACCAATTCCAATTCCTCGATCAAGGTGGTACAGGCGCCGCGCACCGACAAGAAGCCCGGCGCGATTCTGCATGTGACGCTCGAGAAGACGATGCCGGCCGGCACCTTCGACGACACGATCAAGGTGGTGACCAACCGCGTGCCGATTCAGATCGACGTATTCGGAACGGTCAGCGGCGATCTCACCGCCAGCCCCGCGCAGGTTTCGTTCGGCATCGCGCCCAAGGGCCAGGACGTAGTCCGCCTGATCGCGCTCAAGAACATCGGACCGCGCGACGTCAAGATCCTCGACGTCAAGAGCTCAGAGCCGACCGTCGGCGTCCTGTTCGCGCCAGTCACCCCGGGCAAAGAATACAAAATCACGGTGACGCTGAATCGCGGCGCTCCGGAGGGCCAACTCCGCGGCCAGATAACGATCAAAACCGACGACCCCGACCAACCGTCAGTGACGGTCCCGTTCTACGCCATCGTCGGCCAACCCCGATTGTGATTCTCTGATTCCTCCCCCATTGCTCGACATGGGGGA
>JBAPSR010000083.1:0-2245 GCA_049281755.1 Binataceae bacterium (SeqCode) | reverse complement strand
GGGTACGATCGGAGATTTTCTCGAGGCGCAGGATGTCGCCGAGTATCTGGACGCGAACGATCGCTACCGGCGTCTGATCCCGCGCCTACGCGCGCGAATCGCCGAGCTGGCCGATTTCGAGAAAATCGAGCCGCGCGAATTTTGGCGCCGCGCCACGCGCGAGGCCCTGGCCGAATCGAACTACGATCCGAATCCGTTAATCGACGCGATGTTCGACCTCGACGGATTGGTCGGCCGACGCGACGACGAGGAAGCCGAGATGTTCGTTCATATCGCCGCCCTTGCGGTGCGTGTGGGCAAGATCACCGACGCCGCGGCGCTGGCCGCGGCGTCGGTAATGCTGGCGGTCAGCCTCGGCTACTCGCCCGCCGAGGCTGTCGGACACTAATCGGCAGAGGCGCCGGGTCCGGGGACCGATGCGGCCGGCGACGCTGCAGCGGCCGGATGCTCCGGAATCTTCAGGTCGGTCAGAATCTCAGTTGCGTGCACTGACGGATCGACGCTCGGATAGACCTTCGCGATTCGGCCGTCGCCATCGATCACGTAGGTGATGCGCCGGTCCAGCCCGAGAATCGGAATGCCGTTGGCGGCGCCGTACTCAGTTGCGATTTTTTTATCCGGGTCGAGCAGCAGCGGAAACGGAATATTGTACTTCTTGATGAACGCGCGATGCTGATCGGAGTCCTGCACGCTGCATCCGAGCACCACCAACCCCGCCGATTGAAAGCGCGAGAAGCCGTCGCGGAAGGAGCACGCCTCTTTGGTGCATCCCGGAGTGTCATCTTTGGGATAGAAATACAGCACCACCGTCTTGCCGCGCAGATCGGCCAGCGAGATCGGCGTGGTCTGGTCGCCCTGAACCATCTGGGTCGAGAACGCGGGCGCGACCTGCCCCTGCTTCAGCAGCTCGGCGCGCGCGACGCGCGGCCGAAAGACGACCACGGCGAGAATCACCACCGCGGCCAGAACAAACAGAGTTGCGATCATCTTCATGCGGACTCCTTGGAGGTTGACGTCTCAGATGCGATAGAGCCACTCCGGATATTTCCCGCCGCGCCCGTGCAGCGCGTCCTGGAAGACCCTCTGCACGGTGCGCGTGATCGGTCCCGGCGTGCCGCTTCCAATCCGGCGGTCGTCGAGCTCTACCACGGGAGTAACTTCGGCTGCGGTGCCGGTCATGAACGCCTCATCGGCAACATAGAAAGCGTCGCGCGCGAAGAGCTCCTCGCGCACCTCGACCGAATTGTCGTGTAAAATTCTGATTACCGAATCGCGCGTGATGCCCGGCAGGATCGAGCTCAACGTGGGTGTGCGCACGATTCCGTCGCGAATCACGAACACGTTCTCGCCGCTGCCCTCGGCGACAAAGCCCTGGGTGTCGAGCAGGAGCGCCTCGTCGTAGCCGCCGCGGCGCGCTTCGTAGCCGGCGAGGATCGAGTTGATGTAATTTCCCGACGCCTTCGCCGCCGGCATCATCGAGTTGTGATGAAACCGCACGAACGACGAGGTCTTGAGCCTGACTCCCTTGTTGAGGCCGTCTTCGCCCAGGTACGCGCCCCATGGCCACGCCGCAATCGCGACGCGAGTCTTGTTGCCGCGCGCTGCTAGCCCCATCTCGCCTTCGCCATAGAACGCGATCGGACGCAGGTAGCATTCCGCCAGCTTGTTCACGCGGACCACGTCGGCGCACGCTTTCAGCAGCTCCTCGGAGCTGTGATGCATCGGCATCTCGACGATATGGGCCGATTCGAGCAGGCGGCGAATATGCTCCTTGCCCCGGAAAATCGCTGAGCCGCCGGCGTCGAGCTTGTAGCAGCGCATCCCTTCAAATACCGCGAGCCCGTAGTGCAGGCTGTGGGTCAGGACATGGACATTGGCCTCGTCGTAAGGCACCAGGGTTCCGTCCATCCAGATCTTGTCTGTACGCAGATTGCTCGCCGCCAAGGGAAAACCTCTGGGAAAGAATTGGCGCGCCATCAGGCCGCTGCAAGCCGTCAGGGCGCCTTCCGCAGCTAGAAGTTATTCGATGAGTAATCGGCGGACAAGCCGCGCGCATGCACCGCGGTCGGTTGACCACGTGACCGCCGACGAGGACCTGCGAGAGGCGGCTGACGGCGCTTAAGTCGCATCCCCTACGGCTCGAAATGGCGATCTGGGTTCAGCTCCGCGGTTCAGAGTGCGGGGCGCGCGACGGCGGCGAGGATTCGGCCGATATTTCAACGCGCGCGTCGCCGTTGGAGATCGC
>JBAPSR010000082.1:0-2535 GCA_049281755.1 Binataceae bacterium (SeqCode) | reverse complement strand
TGCGCATCACTTACGACACGTTCTCGGTCCAGACGATCGCGATGAACGGGTTTTTCCCGGTGCTCGCGTCGTCGGCCGAGGTGCTGAAGCCGTGGCCGCTCAAGATCGTTATAGACAACGTGCTCGGCGGCGCGCCGATCGGGAGCCGATGGATTCCCGCGATGACGCGCGGCGAGCTGCTGCTTTCGGCATGCGCCGGGCTGGTCGCGATCTACGCGATCCTGGGAATCATCAACGTGGTCAACAACTACCTGACGATCTCGATCGGGCAGCGGATGGTCAATGATCTGCGCGCCCGCCTGTTCGATCACTTGCAGCGCCTCTCGCTCGGGTTTCATCGCCGCCGCGAGATCGGCGACCTGATGCTGCGCATCACTTACGACACGTTCTCGGTCCAGACGATCGCGATGAACGGGTTTTTCCCGGTGCTCGCGTCGATCGTGCTGCTCGGCGGGATGTTCATGGTGATGATCAGGATCGACGCGACGCTGACGATCGTCGCGCTCGCGATCGTGCCGCTGTTGTTTGCCCTGATCACGTCGATCAGCGGGCGAATCGATAAACTGGCGAGCGCGTCGCGGGTGAAAGAGAGCACGATGTACACCGTGGCGCATCGCGCGCTCTCCGCGATTCACGTGGTGCAGGCGTTTACCCGCGAAGAGAGTTCGTACCGGGAATTTGTCGGCGCCAGCAGCGAGAGCCTGGGCGAAAATCTTCGCCTCTACACTTTTCAGACGCTTTACTCGGGTGCGGTGAACGTGATGATCGCAGTGGGCACCGCGTGCGTGATCTATCTTGGCGCACGCCACGTGCTCGAAGCGCGGCTCTCGATCGGCGACCTGATTGTGTTCACGACTTACCTCGCGTCGCTCTACGCGCCGGTCAACCAGATGTTTCAAACCTACGGCCAGGTCGAGGGCGCGAAAGCGGGGCTGCGCCGATGCCTCGAACTGCTGGCAATCGATCCCGAAATCAAAGACGCGCCGGGCGCGCGGACGCTCGGGCGCGTGCGCGGCGAGATTGAGTTCGACCGGGTCGTGTTCGGCTACGAACCGGGGCATCCGGTTCTGTCGGGAATCAGCTTCAGCGCGCGGCCGGGGCAGAAGATTGCGATCGTCGGTCCGAGCGGAGCGGGGAAAACCACGATGGCGTCGCTGATGGCGCGGTTTTACGATCCGCAATCCGGCGCGATTCGAATCGATGGCGTGGATGTGCGCGAGGCGACGCTTGCGTCGCTTCGGCGCAATATCGCGATGGTGATGCAGCCGCCGCTGGTGCTGGGCGGCACGCTTAAGCTCAATATCGCGTTCGGAAATCCGGAAGTTGCGCAGGCCGCGGTCGCGCGCGCGGCTGCGATGGCGCGCCTCGAAGCGGTAATCGCCAAGCTGCCGAATGGACTTGAGGAAACCGTCGGCGCGGGCGGACACACTCTGTCCGAAGGCGAAGCGCAGCGCGTCACGATCGCGCGCGCGCTGGTCAAAGACGCGCCGATTCTGATCATGGACGAGCCGACCAGCGCGCTCGACACCGAAACCGAAGCTCTGGTGCTGGCCGCGGTGGAAGAAGCGATGCGCGGGCGGACCACACTGGTGATCGCGCATCGGCTCTCGACGATCCAGAACGCCGACCGGATCCTGGTGCTGCGCGACGGCGCGATCGAGGAATCGGGCACGTTTGCGGAGTTGCGCGCGAGCGGCGGGTTTTTCAATCATCTATACGATATGCAAGCGTGGAGCGGAGCCGCCGCCGGCGGTTCGCGCGCGTGAACAGGAGTGTCGATAAGCGCCTAACTCTTGTCCGTCATCCTGAACGGAGGTTGCCCCTTCGGCGTCGCTCAGGGCAGGCTCCGTGAAGGATCTCCGCGAAGCGGTCCAAGGTTGGTTGCACTAATCGCTTCGCGGAGATCCTTCGCCTGCGGCTCAGGATGACAACAACGGAGGGTTTGCGAGAAAATCGACAGCCGCTCAACCCGAGTGTAGGAGAGGAATCCAGATGCTGACTATAGGACTGACGGGCGGAATCGGATCGGGCAAGAGCACGGTTGCGAAAATACTGTCGGAGCTCGGCGCGCCGAGCCTCGACGCGGACAAGGTTGCGCATTTGACCTACGTCCCGAGCGGGCCCGCGTACGGCAAAGTCGTCGAGGCGTTCGGCCGCGACATCCTGGATGCCGACGGCGAGATCGATCGCAAAAAGCTCGGCCCGATCGTGTTTGCGCAGCCGGAAAAGTTGAAGGCGTTGACCGATATCGTTTGGCCCGCGACGCTTGAGGCGCTGCGCAAATCGGTCGGCGATATTCGCGCGCGCGGCGAGACCCGGCCGATCGTGGTCGAGGCGGCGATTCTGATCGAGGCCAACTGGATGCCGATGTGCGACGAGATTTGGCTGGTGACCGCCGCGCGCGAGCGCGTGATCGAGCGGGTCGAGCGCGACCGCGGGATGGCGCGTGAGCAGACCGAGGCGCGCATCCGCGCGCAGCTCTCCGACGCGGATCGCATGCGCCACGCGACGCTTGTGATCAAAAACGACGGCACG
>JBAPSR010000081.1:0-9078 GCA_049281755.1 Binataceae bacterium (SeqCode) | reverse complement strand
ATCAATCATGGCGTCGCGCTGCGCGTCGTGATGGAAGAAGCGCGCGAGGCGGCGCGCGCGAAGTTCGGCTAAGCCGCGGACGCTCCCGCGATGACGATGCGATGGCTGCGATGACTTCCGGACGGCTAAACATCACCGAAATTTTCTACAGCATCCAGGGCGAGTCCACGCACGCCGGACGCCCCTGCGTGTTTGTGCGGCTGACCGGATGCAACTTGCGCTGCCGATGGTGTGACACCGCGTACGCGTTCTACGGCGGGCAGCGGATGACGATCGAAGAGGTCGCGGCCGCGGTCGCGCGTCACCCGTGCAACCTGGTCGAGATAACCGGCGGCGAGCCGCTCTTGCAGGAAGGGGTCTATCCCCTAATCGAAGCGCTGCTTGCGGCGGACGACACGGTGATGATCGAAACCTCGGGCGCTTCGGATGTAAGTCGCCTGGATCCGCGCGTGATCAAAATTATGGACCTGAAATGCCCCGGCAGCGGCGAGTCGGAGCACAACCTTTGGAGCAATCTCGATCATCTGTGCGCGCATGACGAGATCAAGTTTGTCGTCGCCGACCGCGTCGATTACGAATGGGCGCGCGAGGTGATCGGCAAGCGCGACCTTGGCGCGCGCGTCAACGCGATACTGATCAGCCCGGCGTTCGGGGAAATGGATCCCGCGGCGCTGGCCGGATGGATCCTCGAAGACAGCCTCCCCGCGCGGATGCAGTTGCAGATGCACAAGCACATCTGGCCGCCCAACACGCGCGGCGTGTGAGGCAGGCGGGATTTGATCGGCGAGGCGAATCGACTAGGCTTGAGCGCTATGCCCGGACCGATGCTGAATGAGGTGCTTCCCGATCTGCTCGAGGAAATGGTGTTTCTGCTCAAGCAGCAGGGGGCCGATCCGCTCGAGGCGCCCTTGCGCGCGCTCACGATCGAGTCGGTCTGCGACTGCGGCGATGAGAATTGCGCGAGCTTTGCGACCGCGCCGGAAGTGAAGGTCGCTAACTACGTCGAGCTGGCCACGATGGAAGGGCAGCTCATTCTCGATCTGAATGATCGCAACGAGATCTGCTTCGTCGAGGTGCTCGGACGCCCCGACGTGAAATACCTGCTCGAAGAATTTTACGATTCCGCGCGCCAGTAGCGCGGATCATCCGCTGGCCGCCCTTGGTGCTTGCTGGCGGAATTGCGCGGCGAAGCTCAGCACCTCGGTCGCGACCCGCTCTTTTTCGGTATCGACCGTAATCACGTGATAGCTCTCTTCCAGGGCGACGCAGCGCTTTTCGGTGCTGCCGAGATGCTTCATCACGAAGTTCACGTTGCGATCGAAGGGACAAGTGTGATCGCCCCGCGAATGCATCACGAGCGCGGGCTGAGTTACGCGCTGAAGGCGGCGGCGTACGATCTTAGACATATCGAGCAGATTGATCGGCGCCGAGATCGGGAACAGATGCGTGGTCGGATGAATCCGGCGCGCGGCAGCGTCGTGAATATCGGAATCACCAGGACTGTAGAGATATAGCTGGCGCGAGATACGGCCGAGCTTCTGCACCATCCTGAGAAGCCACATCGCCGAGCGCGGCAGATAAAACGCCGGCGCCAGCATCGCGATACCCGCCACCGCCTCGCGCTGATCCATCGCCAGGCGCGCGGCCAGCACGGCGCCGGCCGACAGTCCCACCACGATATTCGGGTCGCCGTACTGGCGTAGATCCTCGAAACCCTGCACTACGCTCTCGTACCAGTTGTCGTAGTTTGCCGCGCCCAACTCTTCGGGCGCGCCCGCATGTCCGGCAAGACGCACGCCGCGCACCCGGATTCCGGCCGCCGCCATCCGCTCTCCAAGCCATCGCATTTCATACGGAGTGCCGGTAAGCCCGTGGATCAGCAGCGCGCTCAGGCCGTCGCCCGGGAAAAAGAATTCGCGCTTGTCGGGCCGGCCGGACGCGATTTGCGGCGGAGGTTCGTCGTCGGAAGATTTCATTGCGGAAGCGTCCGAAGAGTTCCGTTCGGAAGAGTTGATCACCGTTTCGTTTCGCATCGTTGCGGCCCCCACGCCGCGGCGCTACATCCCCGAATCGGCCGAAGCACCCAACTCATCGGCATGAATCACGATATTGGCCTGTGCGCGCAACTGATCGACGAACCCCGTCCAGACCTGTGCCCTGCGCTGAGCGAGGTAGTCGTCCGTGAACGTCTGCTTCGCGCTCGCCCACTGCTCGTCGTCGGGATCGGAACGCGAGGTCACCTCGAAGATGAATGCGTTGCCGTCCTGCTCCATTACGTTTGGAATTAACCCGGGAACCGTGGCGACGGTTCCAGCGGCATCCGTAACTTCGGGAAACTGGCCGATTCCCGAGATGACATGGCTCGCGCGCTCGAACGGATCGACGTTATGAATCGTGAGCTTGTTCGCGGCCGCGACCTTCTGCAAATCGCCGGGCGTCTTGATTTGCGCCATCAGCTTTTCGGCCTGATTGTGCGCCGCGATTTCCGCATACGCCCGGATATACGCCTGACGCACATTCGCTGCGATATCTTTGAGCGACGGAACGTGCGAAGGGGTCTTCGCGATCACTTTGATCAGGTAGGGCGCGTCCTGTTCGGGAACCGCGCGGACCTGCCCCTTATCGAGCGCGAGTGCCGCCTCGGCGAGCTTCGAGTCCTGGCCGACTCCCGCGATCGACTCGCCCTTTGCGAACGGCGGCGGTGTGACCGCGTCGATTCCGCGCTTCTTGGCGAGGTCGGGCAAATCGGCGCCGCCGAGGGCGGAGGTCAGATCTTCGTCGATCGCCTGGCGCGCAAGGCGGGTCCCGGTCTGCTCGCGCAGGTCGCTGATAATTTTCGGCTGCGCCTCGGCCAGAGTGTCGGTATGCGCGGGCGTAAACGATTCGAGTTTGACCACGTGATAACCGAACTTGGTCTCGACGAGGCGAATCTCGCCGGGCTTCATCGAGAACACGGCGTCCTCGAACGGCTTGATCATCTGGCCGCGTCCGAACGCACCCAAATCGCCGCCATGATCCTTGTTCGACGGATCATCGGAATATTTCGCGGCGAGCTTGTCGAAATCTCCGCCTTTGGCCTGCGCCTGCTTCAGGATGTCTTCGGCCTTGGCCTTGGCCGCCGCCTTTTCCTTATCGGATGCGCTTTCAGGTACCGCGACCAGGATGTGCCGGGCGTGAACCATGTCGGGATGGGTAAAGTGACTGGTCAGATTGGTCTTATAGTAATACTCGATGTCTTTATCCGACGGCGTGAACTTGTCCGCGAGGGTGAGCGGTTCGTAATGGATGAACATGATCTGGACGCGCTCGGGCTCGCGGAAGTCCTCGACGTGGGCGTGGTAGAAGTCCGCGACCTGCTTATCGGTCGGGTTCACCGAGGCGGTGAAGTCATTCCACGGAAACTCCACGTAGTCCAGTCCGACCTTCTGGTTGCGCAGGTTGAAGGCATGGCGGACTTCCGGATCGCTAGCCTGTACGCCCTGGTCGACCATCTGCTGGAGCGTGTCCTGGGTCATCTCCGTGCGCATCGAGGCCTCGAACTCGGCCGGCATCATACCGCGCTCGCGCAGCACTTCCTGGTATTGATCGAAATCGAACTGGCCGTTTGACTGGAATCCGGGCAGCGTCGCGATCTTCTGCTGCAGCTCGACGTCGCTCACATGGAGCCCGAGATGCTGCGCCTCGATGGCGATGAGCCGGTTTTCGATGATCCGGTCGAGCGCTTCCTGGCGCATATTCATGTTCTTCATCACCGCCGCTGCGTTCGCGCCGTACATCTGCTGGATGATCTCCTGCAGCTGCTGAGATTCCTTGTCGACCTCGTTGGCAAGGATCCGATTACCATTCACGGTTGCCACCGGATGGACCTGGGCAAAGAAACCTGTGCCGATTCCCCAAAAGCCGAAGATGATGGTGATCAGAATTAGTATTGTCCGCGTAACCCACGAGTAGGCATGGCGGCGCATCAAGTCGAGCATGGCGGTCCAATCATATCCAAGCAGGCTTTCGGCGCGCAATTGCAAGGTACTCGCTTGCCCGACCCGCCAGCCATCTGTTAGCTTCATCGCGCAGAGGATGGGTGGACGAGGAGCCGGTTTCTTCCGCCTGATCCAGGTCTTTATCCTGAGCAACTTCGGCCTCGTTCGAGAGGTGCTGGACTACGATAAGTCAGGAATCTGGCGCGAAATTCAGGCGCGACGCGGGCGTTATCCAAGGATAAAATTCAGTGGTTCTCAATTCGATTTTCGGCTGGTTCTCCAACGATCTCGCGATCGATCTGGGCACTGCCAACACGCTGGTTTACGTCAAGGGCGAAGGCATCATCTGCAATGAGCCTTCGGTAGTCGCGGTTCAGCGCGACTCGCGCGGCTCGCGCCGGATTCTGGCGATCGGGGCCGAGGCGAAGCGGATGGTGGGGCGCACACCTGGGTCGATCACCGCGATTCGCCCTCTGCGCGACGGCGTGATCGCCGACTTCGAGATCACCGAGAACATGCTGCGCTACTTCATCCAGAAGGCGCACTCCGGCAAGACCTTGGTGCGTCCGCGCCCGAGAGTCGTGATCGGAGTACCATTCGGGATTACCGCGGTGGAAAAACGCGCGGTGCGCGAATCGGCCGAATCAGCCGGAGCGCGAGAGGTTTACCTGATCGAGGAACCGATGGCGGCCGCGATCGGCGCCGGCCTGCCGATTACCGAGCCGGCCGGGAACATGATCGTCGATATCGGCGGCGGCACCACCGAGGTCGCGGTGATTTCGCTCGGTTCGATTGTCTTCCCGCGTTCAGTGCGCGTGGCCGGCGACAAGATGGATGAGGCAATCATCCAGCACATCAAGCGCAAGTATAATCTGCTGATCGGCGAGCGCACCGCGGAACTGATCAAGATAACCATCGGCTCGGCCTATCCCGGCAACGAAATTCAGACCATGGAGATCCGCGGGCGCGACCTGGTGGCCGGAGTGCCCAAAGAGATCGAGATCACCGACGAGGAAATCCGCGAGGCGCTCCAGGAGCCTGTGCGTCAGATTATCGAGTCGGTCCGAATCGCGCTCGAGCGCACGCCCCCCGAACTCGCTTCCGACATCATGGACAAGGGCATCATGCTGGCCGGCGGCGGCGCGCTGCTTCGCAACCTGGACGTGCTATTGCGCGAGGAGACCGGGTTGCCGGTCACGCTGGCGGAGGATCCTTTGACGGCGGTGGTGATGGGTGCGGGCAAGGCGCTGGACGAACTGTCCTTGCTGCGCGGCGTAACAGTTGATTAAGCGTTCGCGCGTCCCGCGATGAGGCAGATTGTGCCTGCGGCTCGGGGCAAAATTTCGGGAACATTTTTGTGGCGCAACCGAGTGGTGCTTACCGCCGGTGCGTTGCTCTTGATCTCGTTGCATCTGCTGACCGGAGGTCTAAGCCGCGCCGACTACGAGGCTGCGCCTGCCTTCGCGATGCTTGAAGTTATGCGCCCGGTGCAGGCCGCTGGAGCCCACCTCGGAGACGGCGCGTCGGCAATCGTCCATAACTATCTCGATCTGGTCGGGGTGCGTGAAGAGAACGCGCGGCTGCGCGCGCAGATCGCACAACTCAAAGGCGAAGGCGCGCGAATCACCGAACTCCAGACCGAAAACCAGCACCTGGCCGGGCTGCTCGAACTCCGCGACGCGCTCGGACTCAACGCCGTTGCCGCCAGCGTGATCGCCAGCGACGCGACCGGCCTCGCGCATACCCTCGTACTCGGACAAGGATCGTCGAGCGGACTGCGGCCCGGGATGGCGGTGCTGTCGAACCGCGGCGTCGTCGGCAGGATTATCGACACCAGCGAGAGCGCAGCTCGTGTGCTTCTGATCGACGATCACAACTCCGCCCTCGACGGCTTCGACGAGCGCTCGCGCGCGCGCGGGATTGTTGCGGGCGTGGTGGATGAGGGAATCATCATGAAGTACGTCGATCGCTCGGAGGACTTGAAGCCCGGCGACGCGATCGTGACCTCGGGACTCGATGGAATTTTCCCGCGCGGACTCCTGGTCGGTACCGTCGCGAGCGTGCATCGCGAAGGCCCCGGCCTGTTTCTGCTCGTACAGGTGCGGCCGGCGGTTGATTTCCACGCTCTCGAACAGGTGCTGATCGTCACCCAGCAGGCGCCGCCCGCGCCGCCCGACATTCGAGGCTGACCGGCGTGCGGCTGGTGATTCTGTTCGCGACTTTAACCTACCTCGCGCTCGCCATTGAGACCTCGGTGCCGTACTGGATCCAGACCCGGATCCTGATTCCAAACCTGATCGTAATCCTCGCGGTGGAACTGGGCTTGCGCAATCACGGCGTGGTTCCGGCAATCCTCGCCTTTGGGATGGGTTATGCGACCGACGCGTTCTCCGGCTCGACGCTCGGCGTCAATGCGTTCTTGATCACGATGGTCTTTCTGCTGACCTACGAAATTTCGAGCCGCCTCCTGGTGACCAACGCGGCGGTCGGCGCAACGTTTGTATTTCTGGGCGTAATCGTGACCTCTATCGGCGCGCTCGTGCTGGCCGACGGCGCGGCCGGGCTTGCGGCCACCGGAGCGATGATGCCCGGAATCGCGGTTCAGGCTGCCATTTCGGCGATCGTCGCGCCGCTGGTGTTCGGGCTTGTCACGCTGCTCAAACGGATCGCCGGATTGCCTGTCGCGCTCGCGCGTGAATAGATAGATATAGACAGGAACCCCCCAGTGGCGAAGTTCCGCCCCAAAACGCGAAATCGTCCGGTCCCGAAGCTCGAGCCCCGGGTCGCCGTGTTGACCGCCTTGATGGCGCTGGTCTTCACGATCGTCGGCGCGCGCCTGTACTACCTGCAGGTGATTCATCATTCGGAGATGGCCGAGCTGGCCGACCGCAACCGGATCCGAATCCGTCGCGTGCCCGCGCCGCGCGGACTGGTCTTCGACCGGCGTCATCGCCCGCTGGTCGATACGCGTCCGACCTTCGACGCCGAGATGGTGCCCGAGGACTCGGATAATCTTTCCGCCACGATCGAGAAGCTCGAGCACTATCTCGGTGTGACTGATGTTGCCGACAAGATCGCCGCCGCCGAGGAGGAGGGCCGTCCGCCCTACGAACCGGTGATCGTCGCTGAGCGCCTGGATTGGCAACAAGTCGTCTCGCTCGAAACCCATCAGCTGGAACTTCCGGGTGTGAGCTTGGAAATCACGCCCGGCCGCCACTACCTGTACGGCAATCTGGCGGCGCATCTGCTCGGCTACGTCGGCGAAGTCAGCGTCGATGATCTGCGGCGCCTCACCGCCTACCACATGGGCGACGAGATCGGCAAATTTGGCTTAGAGCGCGGATGGGAGCCGTTCTTGCGCGGCGAGGCAGGAGGCCAGGAGGTTGAGGTCGATGCGGTCGGCCGGCGGCTGCGGGTACTCAAGGAAATCCCCGACACTCCCGGCGAAAGCGTCGTCCTGACGATCGATCTTGACGTGCAGCAGGCTGCCGAGCAGGCGATGCAAGGCAAGAACGGCGCGATGGTCGCGATCGATCCGAATAACGGCGACATTATCGCGATGGTCTCGCATCCGGACTTCGATCCCGACGTCTTCGGCGCTGGGGTCAAGCCCGCCGCGTGGCGTGCACTGATGACCGACCCGGATCATCCGCTCGAAGATCGCGCAATCCAGGGAACCTACGCACCGGGATCAACTTTCAAGATCGTCGATTCGATTGCGGGCTTGCAGGAAGGCACTCTCACCGACGACACGGTTTATGATTGTCGGGGCGGGCTATGGTTCGGCGGCCGCGAATATCATTGTTGGCGCAAACAGGGCCACGGCGAAATCGGACTGCATAACGCGATCGTGCGTTCGTGCGACGTCTATTTTTACAACGTCGGAGAGCATCTCGGAATCGACAAGCTTGCGCATTGGGCCAACTTGCTCGGCTTCGGCGTGAAATCCGGCATCGGACTGGATAACGAGAAACCCGGGTTGATGCCGTCGTCTGCGTGGAAGGAAAAGCGCTATCACGAGCGATGGTACCCCGCCGAAACGCTTTCGGTCGCGATCGGACAGGGCTACGTGGCCGCAACTCCACTGCAATTGGCGCAGCTTGCGGCAGAGGTCGCAAACGGTGGTACTCGCTATCGCCCCCAGTTCGTCAAGGAAGTCGAAGGACTCGACGGCGGAGTGGCCAAGGCCTATTTGCCGGTTATCGAGGAGCGGGTTCCGATCTCGCCCGACAATCTGCAGATAGTACAGGACGCGATGGCCGACGTGGTGAACGGTCCGGGCGGCACCGGACATCAGGCCGCTCTGCCGGGAATCACGGTTTGCGGAAAGAGCGGAACCGCGCAAGTCGTCGGCGACAAGGGCAGTCTGACCGCGGGCGAAGACGAATCCAAGATGCCTGAGAAGTACCGCGACAACGCATGGTTCATCGCGTTCGCGCCCAAGGAGCATCCCCAGATCGCCATCGCATGCCTGGTCGAGCATGGCGGACACGGCGGCAGCGCGGCCGCGCCGGAAGTCGCCGCGGTGATGAAACGCTTCTTTCAACTCTATCCACCGCCCGCTGCACCCGATCTGACGCGCGACGACGATTCCGCACCCAAAACCGCGATCGCGCGCGTGTTGTCCAACGATTCCGCCCAGGAATCCTCCCCCGAAGATTCTCCCGAAGACTCTTCCGAAGATTCTGCCGACGCCGGCGCCCAACACTAGACTCGTGGCTGCGATCGATCGCCGTCTGGTCCTGCATTTCGATTGGACCATCTTTTGGCTGGTGATCGCACTGGCTGTGGTCGGACTCTTGAGCGTGATGAGCGCGTCGTACGCGGGTCCCCATAAACATCTCGATCCACTCGTCATCCGCCAAATGATCTGGATCGCCGTCGGCGTCGTGGTCCTGATCGTTGCGGTGCTGTTCGACTACCGCGCACTCCAAACCTACGCGATTCCCATTTATGTGATCGCGATCGCGCTGCTGATCGCGGTGCAGGTGATCGGCCATTCGACCGGCGGCTCGCGGCGATGGATCAATCTCGGCTTCTTTCATCTCGAACCCTCTGAGTTCGCGAAGCTCGCGGTGGTGTTCATGATGGTCCGGTATTT
>JBAPSR010000080.1:0-2886 GCA_049281755.1 Binataceae bacterium (SeqCode) | reverse complement strand
CGTCATCTCTTTGCGGAGCAGCACCTTCACCCACGCGTCATGATACTTGCGAGAAAAACGCAAGCATCGCGCCGCGCCGCCCGGGTGCCAATGGCACCTCCCGGATGGAGGACGCGGTTTTCTCGCGAACGCTCGTTGCTGTCATCCTGAGCCCCTTCAGCCTCGCTCAGGGCAGGATCCGCGAAGGATCTCCGCGAAGCGATTAGCGCAACCAGCCAGGGCCTTGCGCACTAATCGCTTCGCGGAGCTCCTTCACTGCGGCGGTAGCCTCCGTTCAGGATGACACACCAAAACTCATGTTTATCGACAGCCCCGGCGGGAGCGGTATTCCAAGAACCGCGTCGGCGTGCGGGCGCTTGATCGGTGGATTGCGCGGCGCACAGAATTGGAGACCGGCGCGGGGGCGCGGAGGAAATTCAGGTGGCACATAAAGATTTGGTGCGGGAGGAATTTACCCGGCAGGCTGATGCTTATGCGGCGGCGCCGATGATTCGCGACGCCGAGCATATCGCGATGCTGATTCGCACGGTCGATCCCGCGCCCAAGGCGCGCGTGCTCGAAGTCGCGACGGGGCCCGGACACGTCGCGCTCGCGTTTGCGCAAGTGTGCCGCGAAGTGGTCGGGGTCGATCTCACGGTCGCGCCGCTCAATATCGCGCGCCGGATGCGCGACGAGCGCGGAATCACCAATGCGCGTTTCGAGCTCGCCGACGCGGACCGGCTGCCGTTCGGCGACGGCGAGTTCGACGTCGTGGTGTGCCGGTTCGCGGTGCATCACTTCGATGCGCCGGAGAAAGTGATCGCGGAGATGGCGCGGGTGTGCCGCGCGGGCGGGACGGTCGCGATCGAGGATCTTATCTCGAGCGAAGACCCTGCGCGCGCCGCGTACTACAACGAGTTCGAGCGGCTGCGCGACACCTCGCATACGCGGGCGCTTGCGCTGAGCGAGATGGCGCAGATACTGGGGCGCGCGCAGTGCGAGATCGCGCGCTTCACTTCGCACGGGATGCGCAACGCGGTCGAGCCGTGGCTGCGCTCGGCGCAGACGCCGCCCGAGCGCGCGGCGCGCACGATCGCGATGATCGAGCGCGACGTCGCCGAAGATCTAAGCGGCGCTCGCTCGGTCAAGCTCAAGGGCGAGCTGTTTTTCACGCATCGGATAGCGATCGTGGTGACGCGCAAGCTCGCGAGCGCAGCGAATTAGCGGTTTCGTTTGGGCGACACCAGCGCGAGCACGCCGGAATACTGCAACGCCGCGATCGCTGCGGGCGGGGGTCCGACTTCGAAGCCGGTGAAGAACCCCGCCAGCGGGAACTCGCCCAGGTATTGGCGGATATAGGCGGCGTCGTGGCCCGCGAGGTTGTAAAGGCCCGAGCCGCGCGAGACGCAATCGAAGTACAAGCCGAAGGCGGGCGGCGTTGACGGGCCCGCGCGCAATTCTTCAAGCATCGCTTTAAGGTCGGCGCGCGCACGCTCTGCGTCGCGCAGCACGATCGCGACCAGGTCGCCGACCTTCGGAGTGTGCGCGACCGCGAACACGCCGTGCTCCTCGCTGGCGCCGATGATGTTGCGGACCAGATAGCTGCCGCGGCTGAAGTCGGCGCGCGCGGGATCGTGCGGGATCGCAAGGAACACGAAGGCGAGCGCGCGGCGCAGATCCTTGGCGAGAGGACCGGCCGCGGCGGCGAAGACCTCGTATGCGGGGCGATCGTCGAGCGTCAGGATGATGTTGTCGCGCGCGGCGGTGACCCGATGCGGTGGTCCGATGGGAGTGCAGGCGAGCGCGCTTGCGATCGTGAGATCGAACTCGCCCGCCAGCAGCATCCCGGAGACCGCATTGTTGCTGACCGTGTCACCGCAGAACTGAAAAGTCTCTCCGGCGGAGCCGTCTTCGCTGGCGCCGCCGCCGGCGATCGCGACGCCGGGAAGCTCGCGCGCGAGCGCGGGCAAAAGCGTCTCGGGATTCGCGTTGTAGGTATCGGGAAAAATCAGCAGCAGGTTGGATGCGCCGAGCGCAGGGCGAATCGCGCGCGCGATTTCGGCGGCGACTTCCGCGCCGCGTCCGCGTAGTTGCGGCGCGAAGAAGCGATGCGCCGAAAGATCGGATCCGCCGAAGACCATCACGGCCAGCGCAGGTCCCTTTTCGATTTCATTCTCGCACGCGATGATTCCCGCGCCGGAGCATCCCGCGATTTCGACGGTTTTCGCGGCCGCGGCGACTGCGCGCAGGATCATCGTAAAGGCGGCGCCGTAGGCCGTGGTCGCGAAGACGATCGCGCCCGCGGCCTGCGACAATCCCGCGGCGGCCAGCGCCGCCGCGGTCGCCTCGGCGGCGGCGGTCTTCGGATTGGACGCGACCGAATGGCCGACTCCTGCGCGCAGCATCGCAAATCTCCTGATCAGCGCCCGCCGAACAGCTCGAGCAGCTCGACCATCCGCTTGATCCCCGCGCCGAGCTCCTTGACGCTCAGGCGCTCGTTGATTCCGTGGATGCCTTGACCCTCGTCGCTCGAGACACTCATCGGCACGAAGCCGTAGGCGATGAGATTTTTCTGGCGGAAATAGTGGCTGTCGGTGAATCCGGCGATCATCGTGGGAACCACCTGCGCGTTGCCCTCGCGCCGGGCCAGCGCCTCGATCGCGGTCATCAGCTCCGATCGCTGCGGCGAGGAGACTGGCGGAAAATTCAGAATCACGTCGACGTGAATATCCTTGTCGTCAATTACCTTCTCGATTGTGCGCAGGAATTTCTGCGGATCGGTTCCGGGCAGCAGGCGGCAGTCGATCTCGCAATAGGCATTTTTCGAGATTTCGTTGGTCTTCGAGCTGGCGGATAGCACGGTGGGCGTGATGGTATCGCGCACCAGCGCGTTCTGGTGCGGGACCG
>JBAPSR010000079.1:0-2074 GCA_049281755.1 Binataceae bacterium (SeqCode) | reverse complement strand
GTAAGGCAGGCATCGCGATCGCGCCCTACTTCGCCGCGGGTTTTACGGCCGCTGCGGTCGCCGCCGTGGTCGCCGCCGCGCTCGACTGGATCGCGCTGGCGAGTTTCTCGGTCGCCTGCGCATGATGCTCGAGCGCGACGCTATGCTGCGCCACCGCCGCCGTCGCGGGCTGCGCTGCCGCGGTGCTCGCCACCGAGGACTCGAGCGAGGTCAGACGCGAATCGAGCGCGGTCACCATCGCCACCAGGTCGGCGACCAGCTTGCGGCCAAACAGCGTGCCGAGCGCAAATCCGCCGACGAGCGCGATTACGCCTGCCGCCAACGCGGTCATCTTGAGTGCGTCAGTCATCGGAAAACCTCCGTTGCGAAACGGACATTGGTGCGGGCGTTTATTCGTAGGCGCGATTAAGCCATCCGGCCAGAAATTCCTGGTCGCCTTCCGGACGCGCGTCGCGCGCGAGCGCGGCCATCACGCGGTAGTACCCCGCCGCTTCCGAACGCAGCGCCGCCATCAGGGCCAAAGGCTCGGCGGCATAGGCGGCGGCAGCGGTTTCGGGACCCAGGACGTCGTCTTCGATAACTTGATGACCGGCGGCGCGCAGCGCGCGCTGCAGGCATCCGATCGCGTGACTCGGCCCGATATTGACCGCGAGATCGAACACCTTGGCGGCGATCGGGCCGGGCGCCGCATCGAGACCGAAGGGGCGCCAGTAGTCGCGATAGTAGATCGCGATCGCGTCGGCGCGGGTCAGATTCGCGATATCGAGCGTCGGATACTCGCGCGCCGAAATTCCAAAGCGGGTGATTCCGCCCGGATCGTCCGGCGCGTTTTCGGTGCCGCCTTCGTCCTCGAGCACGCGGCTCACCGCGGCAAGGAACTCGCTCGAATAGGACCCGGTCTGCGGCGGGGAGGGCTTCGATGCGTCGTCCACGGCAATTCTCACTGCGGGCAACGCGGGCGTTGATGCGGCGTGGGTCGGGCCGCCAGGAAGCACAAATTTAGCGCGATCGGAAAAGTTGCGTAAGGCTGAACAGTTCAGCCTTGTTTTTTTTCCGATAATACTTTATAGACGTAGCGCTCCGTGCATCCTAAAGTTCTCGCAATT
The DNA here is from genome assembly GCA_049281755.1 of Binataceae bacterium (SeqCode). Classification (GTDB taxonomy): domain Bacteria; phylum Desulfobacterota; class Binatia; order Binatales; family Binataceae; genus JBARDN01. Next base: position 968 of record JBAPSR010000079.1, on the reverse strand, counting down.
CTGGACACGCTTAGACCTCTCATGCGCAGCGCAATTATCTGCGCGCGACGCAGCACGCGGTCCGGATGAGCCGGGATCATCACGCGGTCGCCGCCGTACAAACGCGCCAGGCGCGAGGCCGCGCCGATTCCGATCGATCGCGTGATCTGATCTCTCGCCGAAACTTTGGCCGGAATATAAACCCGCCGCCCGCCGAAATCGCGCGCCAGATGCGAGGTCGCCTGGATCCCGATCACCCGCGTGATATCGCCGATCAGTGAGGTGCGGCTGAGCATATGGCCCTCATGCGTGGGCACGCGCGAGACCCGGGCGAGTAGCTGAAACAGCCGGCTGCTGGTGGCGACGGCTCTCACAGGTGGTACGCAGCGCGCAGATTGGGCGGGATCGAACCGATCCCGCGCTCGCGGTCGTACACCACGCGCCATCTCAGCTCCGCGATCTCCGCGATGCACAGCGGACACAGACCGCGACGCTTCGCCGCGACCCCGTGCCGCACCGGCTCGCGGCACCACAGGCACTTGGTCATTCGATCCGCGGGCCGGACGTGGCGGGCGCGATGGTCCTGCTGGAGCATGGGGATTTCCAGACGGCATTCGCCGCGAGGCTCGGTCGTGAAGGCGCCCGCGCGAACCAACGTCGGGCGCGCAGTCGGCGGGCATCAGCAGCATCGGCAGGGCGGGGAGAGTTGGGGGCGAATCGGCATAGGGGAAGGGTTCGGACCCCTGTGGATAATCGACGGGCGTTTCCAGTCCAAAGCTTGCTTTGCCTGTCATCCCCATGCCAAAACAGCTATTCCACAAATGGTGGATATCAGTCAACACAAAGTGTTTACACAAGAAGACGCCGAATTCCGATCCCGCCTCGCGCAGGTCCTTGCCAAGTTCGGCTCGGTCGCCGCGCTCGCGCGTGCGATCGGCGTGTCCAACAACGCGATTTACAAATGGCTGCAAGGCGACGGACAGCCCAAT
>JBAPSR010000078.1:0-4040 GCA_049281755.1 Binataceae bacterium (SeqCode) | reverse complement strand
CGCAAGCGCGACGTCCAAGTTCGCCTGCGTACGCCCGAGTCCAACGATTCGCCCGACCAGACCCTCGCGCCGCGCAAGGAGCGCGAGCGAGCCGCCGATCAACCCGACGCCCGCGATCGTCATCTGTTTGAATAGCTGCGTCATCAGCGCGCGCGCTTAGCCAGAGAGCACTTGTTCGAGCGCTTCGACCAGGCGGCGATTTTCCTCGGGCAATCCCACGCTGATTCGCAGGTGGTGCGGATAGCCGTAGCCGTTCATCGGGCGCACGATCACGCCCTTGCGCAGCAGCGCATCATACACCGCGCGGCCGTCGCCGACTTCGGTCAGGAAAAAATTCGCATGGCTCGGCACGAAGGAGAGCCCGAGGCGGCGAAACTCGCTTTCGAGATAAGCCATCCCCTGCGCGTTGACCTTGAGCGTGCGCTCGACGTGCGCGGTGTCATCCATCGCGGCGATCACTGCGACCTGCGCGAGCGAGGTCACGTTGAACGGCTGGCGGACGTTGTTGAGCAGCCGGATAATATCCGGCTGCGCGACCGCGTAGCCGACGCGGAGTCCCGCTAGCCCGAAAATCTTCGAGAACGTGCGCATCGTGACGATCAGCCGGCGCCCATCGTGATCCTCGAGCGAATCGGGATACCCGGGGTCGCGCACGAACTCGAAGTACGCCTCGTCGGCGACAACCACGACGTGCTCCGGCACGCGCGCGAGGAACCGTTTCCACTCGGCGCGCCGATAGATCGTGCCGGTGGGATTATTTGGATTACCGAGAAATGCGATGCGCGTGTTCGCGTCGATCGCGTCGGCGATCGCGTCCAGGTCGTGCGCGTAGCCGTCGCTCGTGGGCGCGGCCTTGAAGCTGCCGCCCGCGGCCAGAGTAGCCAGCGGATAGATCGCGAATGCATGCTCGGAGAAAACCGAATTCAGCCCGGGGCGGATAAATAGAAACGCGAGCAGATTGATCACCTCGACCGAGCCGCCGGCCGCGAAGATCTGCTCCGGAGCGACGCGATGGCGCACCGCGATTTTTTTTCGCAGCTCGTAGCATCCGCCGTCGGGATAGCGGTTCAACTCGGCGAGCGCGGCTTTGACCGCGGCGAGCGCGCGCGGCGAGGGGCCGAGCGGATTTTCGTTTGACGCGAGCTTGACCGGCTCTCCGATTCCAAGCTCGCGCTGCAACTCCTCGATCGGCTTTCCGGGCTCGTAGGGATTTAGCGCCGCTACCGGCGGCAGAACCAGATCGTCGGCTTTGATCAAGGGAGTTGAGCGGCCACGCTACCCGGCGGCCGACCTGCCTTCAGGATACGATCCAAGCACTTTGGAAAAAAGGGCTTCGCGTTCGAGCGCCTTGAGCGCGCGCTTGAGCTTGGGGTCCTCGCCATGTCCGGAAAGATCGACGAAGAAAATATATTCCCACGGACGCGCGCGCAGCGGACGCGATTCGATTTTCGAGATGTTGATCGAGTTGCGTGCAAACAGGCTGATCGCCTTGAACAGCGCGCCAACCTTGTCGGCCACCGCGAACAGAACCGTGGTCTTGTCCGCACCCGTGCGCTCGACCGGCCGCGCGCCCATCACAAGAAAGCGCGTGGTGTTGGTCGCGAGGTCCTGGATATTCTCGGCGATAGTGGTCAGCCCGTATGCGGCCCCCGCCGCGCGCGAGGCAATCGCCGCGATCGAGGGGTCACGGGCCGCGCGCTCAGCCGCAAACCCGTTCGAGGCGACCGCTTCGATCTCGCAATTCGGAAAGTTGGCTTGCAGGTAAGCGCGGCACTGTCCGAGCGATTGCTGATGCGACACGATTTTCACTATCGCTCGCGGATCGCCGCTGAGCGACAGGAGCGCGTGGCGGACCGGCAGCAGGATCTCTCCGATAATCTTAAGCCGCGTGTCGATGAGCAAATCCAGCGTCAACCCAACTGATCCTTCGGTCGAATTCTCGACCGGCACCACGCCGAAATCCGCGCGCCCGCTCTCGACCGCCTGGAATACCGCCGCGAACGAGCTCAGCGGCGCGAACTCGACGCTCGAGCCGAAGCGCTCGCGCGCGGCCTCGTGCGAGTAGGTATGCTCGGGCCCCAGAAACGCGATCCGCGCCGAGTGTTCGAGTCCGCGGCAGGCGGAAATCACTTCGGTGAAGATGCTCTTGATATGCTCGGGCGCGAGCGGACCGGGATTCTCCGCGATCATCCGATCGATAATCGCCCGCTCGCGCGAGGGCACGTACACGATCTCGCCGCTCGAGTGCTTGAGCTGTCCGACCTGCTCGACGATCCCGCCGCGCATCGCGACCAGCGCGAGGATCTTGTGATCGATCTCGTCGATCCGTTCGCGCAGGCTCGCGAGCGAGGGACGCTCCTCGGCGTTCGCGTCACGCGGCTCGACGCGAGCCTCTTTCTTATGCGCGGGCGCACGCGCAGGCGCGCTTTTTTTCGCAGTCCGGGAAGCCATGAGGAACGCCTATGGCTAACTGATCGTCGCGGGGTTTTCAACGCGCGTCAGGTAGGCGTTTCCGATCGCGGCGAACTTGCGCTCGCGCGCCATCCGCAACTCCGCCGGAGCGCGCTTGCACAGACGCTCCAGATGCCGCCCGATGGCGGCGCCCAGGATGTGCGCCGCTTCGTCGGGCGCGGTATGCGCGCCGCCGGGGGGCTCCGGCACGATTTCGTCGATCACGCCGAACTCGAGCAGATCGGGCGCGGAGATTCTAAGCGCCGCCGCCGCCTTCGCGACATTTTCATCCGTCGCCTCGCGCCACAAAATCGCGGCGCAGCCCTCGGGCGTGATCACCGAGTACGAGCCGTTCTCCTGCATCAGCACGACATTCGCCACTCCGAGCGCGAGCGCACCGCCGGAACCGCCCTCGCCGATCACGCACGCGATGACCGGAATTTCGAGGCGCGCCATCAACTCGAGGTTGCGCGCGATCGCCTCATGCTGCCCGCGCTCCTCCGCACCGACACCGGACTCGGCGCCCTGCGTGTCGATAAAAGTAATCAGCGGAAGGCGGAATTGATTCGCCAGCTCGTAAACGCGCGCCGCCTTGCGGTAGCCCTCCGGATGCGGCTTGCCGAAGTTGCGCTTGATTCGCTCGGTCGTGGTGCGTCCGCGCTGCTGTCCAACGATCGCGACCGGGCGTTTGCCGAAGTAGCCCAGCCCCGCGACGATCGCGCCGTCATCTGCAAACCGCCGGTCGCCGTGAATCTCGATAAACTCGCCGATGAGCGCGCCGATATAGTCGAGCGTCTGCGGACGCGCGGGATGCCGCGCCAGGCGCACGCGCTCGATCGGGGTGAGCCCCGCAGCGGCTTCCACAGCGACCGCCGCTTCGGGTCTCGCATGCGGACGATTGCCGTTGTGATTGGGTTTGGGCTGGCGCTTCACTTTTTCTCTCACGATTCTTCCGGCGCGAAAAATTCCTCGAACAATTCCAAAGCGTGCTCGGTCGGACGCGCCAGGTCAAGCCATCGCAGTTCCGGATCGGCGCGAAACCAGGTGAGCTGCCGCTTGGCCAACCTGCGCGAGTCGCGCTTGGCGAGGGTTGCTGCCTCGGCAAGCGTCAGCTCGCCGCCAAGATGCCGCGCGATCTGCTTGTAGCCAATCGCCGCAAGCGGAGGACGCCCGGGCGCATAGCCCGCCGCGAGCAGAGCGCGGACCTCGGCCACCAACCCGGCGGCGAGCATCGCATCGAAGCGCGAATCGATCGCCTGGTAGAGTTTCTCGCGCTCGGGCGATATCCCGAGTGTCAGGCTCTCGTACTCGCGCGCGGAAAACGCGTGGCGCGCCTGATGGGCGCTAATCGGCTCGCCGGTCAGCTCGAAAACTTCCAGCGCGCGCATGATGCGATAAAGATCGTTGTGGCCGATTCGCGCTGCGGCTTCCAGGTCGATCTCGCGCAGGCGTCCATGCAGATACTCGAGTCCGTGCTCGGCCGCCTCGCGCGCAAGCCGCGCGCGAATTTCCGCCGACGCGCCCGGGCCGCGGAAAATTCCGCCGCGCAGCGCGCGCAGATAAAGTCCGCTGCCACCGACGACCAGGAC
>JBAPSR010000077.1:0-4957 GCA_049281755.1 Binataceae bacterium (SeqCode) | reverse complement strand
TCCAGTAGCCCAGGTACGACGATGAGGCGAGCGCGTCGAGCATCGCGACCTGCATCAGCTCGCCAAATCCTTCGTCGGCGAGCATCCGCTTGAGGGTGGCTTTGCGCATCCGCGGCGCCATGCACAGCCGCAGATGATCGCGCACGAGGTAGGCGACGCGCTCCTGCACGAAGTTCGAGCGCTTGAACCGCGCCATCATCGCCGCCGCGATCACCGCGCCCTGATCGGTATGCCCATAGAACGTGACCTTGCCGTCCGGAGCGACCGCGCGGCATCGCGGCTTGGCGATATCGTGCAGCAGAATTCCGAACGCGACGGTTTCGCTGCATCCATCCGGCAGCATCGAGACCCCCAGGCGCGTATGCGACCACACGTCGCCTTCGGGATGATAATTCTCGGGCTGGGCGCATCCGATCATTTCGAGCAGCTCGGGCGCGAGCGCGGCCCACAGTCCCGACTCGCGCAGCAGGTCCATCGCGCGCCCGGCGCCGCCCTCGGTCATCAGCCTGACCAGCTCTTCGCCGATTCTCTCGGCGGCGATTTCGGTGATCGCGGGCGCCGCGGCGCACATCGCGTACCATGTCGCCGGATCGATCTCGAAACCGAAGCGCGCGGCAAAGCGCGCGCCGCGCAGGATGCGCAGGCGATCTTCGGCGAAGCGTTCGCGCGGATTTCCGATCGCGCGGATAATTCCGGCGCGCAGATCGCGCATCCCGCCGACCAGGTCGATCAGGCGATCGTTCTCGGGGTCGAGGAACATTCCGCCGATCGTGAAGTCGCGGCGCTTGGCGTCTTCCTCGATCGTGCCGAAACGCACCGCCGACGGATGGCGCCCATCGTTGTACTCGGCGTCGGCGCGAAAGGTGGTGGTTTCGTATTGCGCGCCGTCAAGGATCACCGCGATCGAGCCGAAGCGTGCGCCTACGGCGACCGTGTGATCGAATATCCGCTGGACGACTTCCGGACGCGCGTCGGTCGCGATGTCGTAATCCTTGGGCGAAATGCCAAGGATTTTGTCGCGGACGCATCCGCCCGCGAAGAAGGCCTGGAAGCCCGCCTCGCGCAGACGGCGCACGATGAAGCGCGCACCGGACTCGATATCGGCCACCGCGGTTTCCATCGTGGGCCCAAGTTTACAGGCTCGATAAGACCGCGCGCCATACGGGTCGGCGCGGGTTTCGTTGTCCCATTAAGAGCTTTTGCAGCGTCGCGATGAAAAGCCAGGTAGTGTCCTAATTTCAGCGCGTGCCGGAGCTTCACGCCCCCGCGATCATTTGTCGAGATTTTTCCGAGTGTCCGCGCCGTCGAAATGGCGCACCTTCACTTGGTCCAGAACCTCCGGCGCCATCAGCCGCGCATTTACGGCCATGCGGTCGTACGTCTTGTCGACCGGCGCCCAATGGGTAATGCAGCCACAGTGCTTGCAGCGATGAAATTCAATAATCCTGTGACCCCACACGTAGATGTCGGTCGCATCGTCTGTCACCTGCACATCTTTCGGCGAATAGTAGGCCCAGAGTGCGCCGTAGCGGCGGCAGAGGGTGCAATTGCAATCCGTCACCTCATCCGGAGCACGATTGATCCTAAGATGCACTACCCCGCAATGGCACGAGGCTTCGATCAGAGCCATAAATGTCTTTCCCTCTCAAATTGAGGCGACTACGAAACCGGGCCAAATGTCCTCTGGTTCCTGCTTTCGTGACCGTTCACGCATACGACATGATCGCGTGCGCGAGCGGGAGGCTACCCTTCGAGCGCGCGGACCCCGAGCGTGATTCCGCCATCGATCGCGATTATCTGCCCGGTCACATTCTTCGCTTTCTCGGAGCAGAGCCACGCCGCGGCGCGCCCGATATCCTCTTCGGTCTGCTCGCGTCCGAGCGGGACGATCTGCCGCACGATCGCGTCGAAGGCCTCGCGCGCGCGGTCGTCGCCGCCGCCGACCGCGGCTCCGAGCTGCTGCCAAAGGGGCGTATAGATGACGCCGGGCGCGACCGCGTTCACCCGGATACCGGCGGGTGCGAGCTGCGCGGCAAGAGTGCGGGTGTAGGAAATCACGCCTGCCTTCGCCGCCGCGTACGCCGCCAGCATCGGCACCGCCTGCATCCCGGCGATCGACGAGGTGTTGCAAATCGCACCGCCCGCGCGCATCCGCGGCGCAACCTCGCGCGAAACCAGATAGACGGAGTTAAGATTCAGATCGACATAGCGACGCCAGGTCTCGACCGAGTCCCAGTTTTGAGTCTGGCGGCTGCCTTCGAACCAGGCGCGCTCGCCGCCGCCGGCGTTGTTGCAGAGCACGTCAGGATGCGCGCCGAGCTCGGCGGTAATCGCTTCGAGCGCGGAATGGATCGACGCCTCGTCGGTGACATCGGCGCGAAAGCCGCGGATTTGTTTTGCGATCGCGGCGGGCGCTGGGGCCAGCTCCTTGTCGATCACGGCGACCGTATCGACGACTTTTTCTTCGAGCAGCGCGGTGACGATTCCGAGTCCCAGTCCGCGCGCCCCACCGGTAACAATTGCGTATTTCATCGAATTTTCCTCACGCGCGCATGCTCGTGACTGCCGCGGCAATTTTCACGCGGACGCACATGGATGCGTTTCTAAGCAGACGCAGCGGCAATCTACTAAACGTCCGTTCAGGTAACAAATGAATCTAGTTCATCGCGCGGTCGTCTTTATTAATAGAGAAGGTGATCAGAATGTTAGCGATGACGATGATCGCGGTGGGAGTTTTCGCCGCCGATCTTGCGGCGGTTGCGGCGGTGGTGGGCTCGATGTTCCTGGAACGATGGTTGGGGCTGTCGCGCGGGATGATCCTCGATTGCGTGTTCGCGGTCGCAGTCAGCTACGGCGTTGCGGCGTGGTTTGTCGGGATGTGGATCAAGCGCGAGATGTTGCTCGGCGAGCCGGCGAAGGCCGCTGCCGAGATCAGCCTCCCGGTAGCAATCGCCCGCGTGGACCGGCGAGAACGGGCGTCAGCCCACTGGATCTGAGACAGGGCCGAGCGGATCAAGCGGCTTCCTTGCGGCTCCCGCCGTAAGTTTTTCGATACACCCTCAGCAATGCCGCGAACACCGACATGATCGCCGGTCCGATGAACAATCCGATCGGCCCGTAGGCTTCGAGTCCGCCGGCGATTCCGAAGAACAGCGCAAGCGTCGGCAGTCCGGTGCCATGCTTCATCGCCATCGGCTTGATGAAGTTGTCGATTATCGCGATCGAGATCGAGCACCACACGACCAGGAAGATCGCCCATCCCCATCCTGCCGTGTAGAACAGGTAGAGTGTGGCCGGAACCCAAATCAGCGCGGTCCCTCCTATCGGCAGCAACCCGGCAGCCGCGCTGGCTAGCGCCAGGAACGCCCAGTACGGAACGCCGCTGATGAGCAGGCCCAAGCCGATTGTGGCGCCCTGCAAAAGCGCGGTCAGCATCAAGCCGCGCATCACCGACGAGAGCGTGCTGCGCAGCGTTTCGAAGACCGCCTTCTTGTCGTCCTCGTGCAGCGGCGTCAGCTCGCGCACCGAGTTGTAGTAGCTCTCTCCGTCGCGCAGCAGGTAGAAGAAGATCAGCAGGATGATCGCGAAGTCGATCACGACCGTCGCGACGTTGCGCGCCGCGCTGGTGAGATGTTGCGCAACGTACTCGCTGATCACTTGCGCAGCGGCGGCGAAGTGCTTGGGAATCTCGTCCTCGATCCTGAGCCCGCGTGGCGCAAGCCGCCGATTGATCGATTGGACAATCTCCGAATGCACCATCCAGTCGCGCGCCTGCCCGAGTCCTCCGCCATTGAGCATCGCCGTGACCTGCGCGTACAGGGTCTGCGCCTCAGCCGCGAGGCGGCTCGAGAGCCAGATAGCGGGCAGAATCACGCCGAGGGCCACTCCGAGCGTGATAATCATCGCGGAGAGAGTGCGGCGGCGCACCAGATGGTCGAGCTCGATGAGCAGAGGATGAGCCAGGAACGCGAGCAGGATCGCCCACATTAGCGGAGTAAGGAAAGGAGTAAGGATCGCGTACAGCTCATAGGCCATCAGGGCCAGAAAGCCGAAGAAGAAGACCTGTATGATTCTCTCGCGTTCCATCGTTTTGCGCGAAGCGAAGTTACTTGGCGCGCAAGCTTAGCAAAAGCGCCCCGATGCGTCGCCTGCCTGCCCGCAGCACTGATTGGCGCATTTTCAGAGCCGCGCTTTCGGATATGATGTTGAGTTGTGGGTCGCGATCGCGGCATCTCGATTCAAATTAGAATCCACTTAGGCGCTGACGCACGCGGAAGTCGATATGAAAGATGATCCCGAATCGCGAGAACCACAAGCTCCCCGGCCGGCGACGGCTATCGTCTCGCATCGGGTCCGTCCCGACAAGATCGACGCTTACGTCATGGCGCAAAAGGCCATCACCGACGCTGCGCGAAGATTTCCGGGATTCGTCGGGACTGAGGTGCTGGGCCCGGTGGCGGGCTTGCAACCGGAATGGATCGCGATCTTTCGCCTCGAATCGAATCATGCGATGCAGCAATGGCTCCAGTACCCGGAGCGCTTGAGCCTCGCCAAAGGAATCGAGGATCTGCTCATCGAGCCGTCGCGGATGCTGGTGCTCGCGAGCGACGATCGCACCGAGCCGCCGGTGGCGATGGTGTTCACGCATAAAGTCGCGCGCGAAAAAGTTCCGGCCTATCTGGATTGGCGTCGCCGCGCCATCGCGGCGCAAGCGCACTTTCCTGGTTACCTCGCGACCGAGTTTTTCGAGCCACACGAGAAGCTCGATGAATGGGTGGATATTGTTCGTTACGACTCGGTGCGGGATCTGTCCGGCTGGATGGACTCGAAGGAGCGCCAGGATCTGGTCGCAGAGCTCGCAACAATAGTTGAATCGATGCACTCGCATCGGGTGACCGGACTCGAAGGATGGTTCTCGGTCAATCGCGGACCTGGCGAAACGATCGTTCCGCCTCCC
>JBAPSR010000076.1:0-1913 GCA_049281755.1 Binataceae bacterium (SeqCode) | reverse complement strand
ACGCGCAGCGTTCGATCCAGTTCGTCCGCTCGACGCCGGGAGTCAACGTCGCGCTGGTCGGAATGAAAAGCGTCGAGCACGTGCACGACACGCTCGCCGCCGCGGCGCATCCTCCGGCGGGCGTCGATGAACTGATGAAGCTCTTCCGCCCGTCCGACGAAAAGAAGTAGCTGCCATCCGCGTCATGCGTGCGTCCGATCTGCAAGGACTTCTTCGATTGCGTGTCGAGCTATAGCGACGCCGCCAGGGTTGGAATCCAGGTAGTACGGGATGAAGATCAATCCCCAGGACAGCGCCCATCCGCGACCTCGCGCCCAGGTCGCGTCATCGACCGATAGCGCCGCGCGGAACGCATCCCGGCTTTCACCGGAGAACAATATCCACGCCGGCATCAAATCGCACGCGGGATCGCCCACGCCTAAACCGCCAAAGTCGATGACGGCGCTCAGTCGGCCCGCTTCGACCAGCAGGTTTCCGGGCAGAAGGTCTCCGTGAATCCACACGGGATGCTCTTCCCACTGTGGCGCCTCAAGGGCTGCCTCCCATGCTGCCGTCACTGCGGCTGTATCGAGCATGCTTTTGAGGCTTGCGATCGCGGTCCGCGTCGCCGCGTCTCGCATTGCCAGCGGCGCGCCGCGGCCAAAGTTGTGCGCCCCAGGGAGCGGCCCGCCCGTCGGATCGATCCGGTGCAAAGCGGCTGCGAATTGCGCCAGCGCGGTCGCCGCCTGGCGCAGATCCGCGACGCGCTCGATCGCCGCGCTCTGGCCGCCGAGCCATCGGTAGACCGACCAATGCCAGGGGTAGCCCTCGCCAGGAATTCCCTTGGCGAGCGGGACGGGGATCGCAAGCGGCAAGTGCGGAGCGAGTCGCGGGAGCCACAGATGCTCCTTGTCCAGTTGAGCGGTGACTCGTTGGGTGCGCGGCAGCCGCACGGCCAGGTCGTCGCCGAGCCGATAGATCGCGTTGTCTGTTCCTATAGAAAGTACCGGCTCGATCGGAAGATTTGCCCACCGAGGAAACTGCGCCGCGAGCAACCGGCCAACGAGAGCTACGTCGGTGTCCACCTCGCCCGCATGCATCTTACTGGCGCACATGAGGATCTCTTTGACCTACCCCAATCAGGACGCGAACTCATGAGCCGGCTATCAAGTAGACCGCCTTGGCGGCAGCTCTTCGAGCCGAACACCGCGCCCCGCCCGGAGCGCTTGCCGTGCCTCGGCCACCCGCCGCAGAAACTCGCGATCGTGCTCGAGGCGGTAGTCGAACCAGTCGTCTTCATTTTCGAAACCGATCAGCACGCCTGCCGCCTTTCCATGGCGCGTGATTACGATCTCCTCTGACGCTGCCATGCGGAGGAATCGCGATAGGTCGTCCTTGAGCTCAGCCAGAGCGATCCGGCGGATCGGACGTTCCGCGATCGAGGAGCCAACGCGCCGCTTCGGCTTTTGTGACGATCGCGAGGATTTCAACCGTTTCGGCCGTAACGTCATAGAAAACTCTCACCTCTTCCACCCGCAGCCGATACTGTGGCTGGGTCAAGCCTCGCAGGCTCTAGCGCTCGACCACTTGATCTTTTAGGCCAGAGAACAGCGCGACGAGATCTCTGCTCTCCGGCTCCGCCACTTTGAATTTGATCAGCGCGCGCTGAAGGTAATCGAGCGACATCGTCCATTCGTCCGCGGTGATCCTCAAGCCCGCGTGCGCGGTTTTCATATCTCTGCCGAGATAGAAAGTCGGACCTCCCGTCGCCGCACAGAGGTAGTCGAGCGTGAGCTGGCGGTTGCGCTTGCGCGATTCGTAACTCGCCGAGAACCGCAACATCCGCGGATCGGACGAGAGCGTGCGAAGGAACTCATCGACGACGGCTGCGAGCACATCGTAGCCGCCAATCCTCTTGTAGAGCGTCATTTCCG
>JBAPSR010000075.1:0-2693 GCA_049281755.1 Binataceae bacterium (SeqCode) | reverse complement strand
TTGCGCGCGCTGCTTTACGACCGCGCGATCGCCGGAGAGCCTGCGGCCGTCGTCGCGCCGCCGTACGACCTCATCGGCAGTGCGCGGCAGAACGAGCTGTACGAGCGCAGTCGCTACAATATCGTGCGGCTCGAATTTGGCCGCGACGCGGATCGCTATGCCGCCGCCGCCGCAACGCTTCGCGAATGGCTCGCGGCGGGCGTGCTGCGGCGTCTCGAGCGGCCCGCGATCTTCCATTACACCCAGCGCTTCTCGATCGACGGCCGCAGCCTGGTCCGCACGGGACTAATCGCGCGCATCCGGCTCGAACCGTTTGGCGCGGGCAGAATTCTGCCGCATGAAAAAACTTTTCCCGCCGCCAAGGAAGATCGGCTGAAGCTCCTGACCGCGATCCGCACCAACACCAGCTCGATCTTCGGCCTCTACTCCGGACAGCATCCCGAGCTCGACCACCTCCGCACCGAAGTCGCGGCCCGCGCGCCGCTCATCGAGCTGACCGACGATCTCGCGATCCGCAATGAGCTGCGAGTGATCGACGCGCCCGCGGAGATCGCGGCGATCCAACGTGCGCTCGCCACGCCGCGCGTCCTGATCGCCGACGGGCATCATCGCTATGAAACCGCGCTCAACTATCAGCGCATCCGCCGCGCGGCGCAGAATCCCTCCGCACCGCAGGGCTTTGACTACACGATGATGACGATGGTGGCGTGCGACGACTCCGGTCTCGTGATTCTGCCGACGCATCGCATCGTTCATCGCCTGCGGCCCGAGGCACTCGCGGCGTTCGCGGCCGAGGCGCGCAAGGTCTTCACGGTCGAGGAAATCGCCGATCGCGAGATCCTGCGCACGCGGCTTCATGCTGGCGGCCGCGGCGCGCTCGCGGTTGCGCTCAAGGGGCATCGCGCGCATTACCTTTTGCAGATTCGCGATCGCGCCGCCGTATCGGCCGCAATTCCCGAAACGCCACCGCCGGTGCGCGAGCTCGATGTCACCCTGCTCCACGCGATGATCTTCGACCGGATTTTTTCGCTCACCGCCGCCGAGATTCGCAAGGGCGGAAATATCGAGTACACGATCGACGCGGCCGCCGCGCTCGAAGCGGTCACCAGCGGCGCCGCCGATGGCGCGTTCCTGATGAATCCGCCCTCGATCGAAGACGTCGAGCGCGTCAGCGACGCGGGCGCCACGATGCCGGAAAAATCGACCTATTTTCATCCCAAGCTCCTGACCGGCCTGGTGATGAACCCGCTCGAGGATTGATCGCGAGCGCACACCGCCGCCGAACTGACCAATGACGCCGCAACCGCCTCCTCGCGCAACGCTGATCCTCGTGCGCCACGGCGAGACCGAAGGCGAATCGAGCATCCGCTACCACGGACGCAACGACGTGCCGCTCTCGGAGCTGGGACGCGCGCAGATGCGCGCCGCGCGCGCCGCGATCGAAAGCGATCATGGCGGTCTCGCCTTCGAGCGCGTCTTCACCAGTCCTCTCGTTCGGGCAGCCGAAGGCGCGCGCATTATCGCGGACGCGCCCACGCCGATCGCGCTCGCGGAGTTTGCCGAAGTCCATTTCGGTGATTTCGAGGGACTGACCCGAGAGGAAATCAGTGCGCGCTTTCCCGATGAATTCGCGCGATGGCGCTCCGAGCCGCTCTCGCCCGACTACACCTACCCCGGCGGAGAGAACCGCGCGGCGTTTACCGCCCGGGTCGAGCGCGGCGCCGTGCTGATGCTCTCGCGATGGACCCCCGAACGCGCTTCCGCCGCCACTCGCGCGCTGGTTGTCGCGCATCGCGGAGTGATCCGCACGATCGTCAAGACCCTCACCGGCGCGGAGCCAACCGTGGAGCTCGGATCGATCCAAATTCTCAAATTCACCGACGCGTGGAACGCCGCCGCGCTCGATCTGGTTGCGCACCTGACGGACGCGCGCGGCTGACTCTCTCATCAGACGCGCCGCAGGACGCCCCACCATCGCCGCTCGCAATTCTCCATCGGGATGTCGAACGACAAGTCGGCGTAGGCCGCGATCATCTCGAATTTGCCCGACGCGCGCGCGAGCAGATCGAGCGTGGGCGGCAGGGTATGGCGAATCGGCACAATATCGCGCGTCATCACGGTGCGCGCGGGAAACCTGAGCTCGCATTCGAGCTCGAAGATCGAGTGGATCGCCGAATGCCACGGCATCGGGCGGTTGTACGCGCGTACGCGCACCGTCGCCCCGCCTGCGCGGATCGTGTGGTCGCGCCACAGCTTGCGCGTGCGCACTGAGCGCAAGCCGTCCTGCCGATCGACGTCGATCACGTACAGCCCGCCGCGCTTGAGCGTTGCCGCGACCGATTCGAGATGCGACAGAATCGCGTCATTCTCGGTCATCACAGGAAATGTCTCGGACATGAAGATCGCGGCGTCAAATCCGCGCGCGGGGATTTTGAAGCGCTCGATCGGCCGCCGATAGAAGCGGATATTTTTGAGCCCGCGCGATTCGCGCCGCCCCGCCGCGATCATCGTGGGCGAGCGATCGACTCCCGCGACCTCGATTCCGCCGCGCGCCAGGATTTGCCCATGCGGCGAGTTGCCGCACGCCAGATCGATCACGCGCCGGAGTGGACGCCGCGCATGGCGCTTCCACACCTTGCGCAGAAATCGCACTTCCTCGCCGATTTCGTAGGGCTGCTCCTTGTGCACGCGGC
>JBAPSR010000074.1:0-3036 GCA_049281755.1 Binataceae bacterium (SeqCode) | reverse complement strand
ATGAATACCGGCGCGCCGAGATCGACTCCCGCAAGCGCGCGCGCGTCGAGCGCCGCTCCGGTCGCGACCAGCGCTCCGGGCGGAGTGGGCACTCCCGCGCGGGCAAGTCCCGGCGCCAGCAGATCTCGATAGCAGTTGCGGATCGCGAGCGCGGAGTTGATCACTTTCGCGCCCGCGCGTTCGGCTTCGGCCAGGCGGCGCAGTGCGTTTTCGCCCTGGCACATCGCGAGAATGATATCCGCGCCGGCCACTTCCGAGCCGGCCGCATACGCGCGCGCGTCGATCGCTTCCGTCTCGACGCCCTCGCGCTTAAGCTCGGCCAGCACCAAATCCAGGATTGCGGCGTCCGCTTCAACTTTGCCCGGAGAGAACTCTACTTCGCGATAGATTCCAAGGGCACGATGGCTCATCGTCGATCCTCCACTTGGCGGCGCGCGGCGTCGAGATCGGCGGCTTCGTCGATATCGATTGCGCCGTTGACTTCGATCGCGCGCAACCGGAACCCCTTCGCGAGAATCATCGCCAGAAACCCGCGCATCGCGGCAAGCTTGAGCACCCGCGCGTTTTCGGCGAGCGCGAAGACAGCAGTCGGCAGCCAGTACACTCCCGCGGTAACCATCGGCGCCGGACGCTCGCCCAGCTCCTCGATCAACCCCGCAGGTGATACGTGCGTGAAAAGCGGTTTCCGGTCGCCGCGCCATTTCACTACCGCCAACGCTCCGTCGCATTCGCCGGCAACGCAGGCGGACTGCGCCGCGCTGGTGAAGCGCTTGAACTCCCCGGACGGCACGATCGCGTCCACCGTTGCGAGAAGGAAATGACCCGGACGCAGCGATTCGCCCAGCGTGAACAATGACTCCATCGAAGACTGCGTGTCGCGCACGATAATCTTAAGCTCGCGCGGCAGATCGATCTTCCCGCTCAGCGCCGCCGTCTCGTGGTTGATGACGGCCAGCACCTCGCTAGCGCCGACCGCGAGCATCGCGCGCGCCTGCCGCACCAGCATCGGCGCGCCGCCAACCTCGACCAGAGGCTTCGGGATACTCGCGCCGCCGGTGGCGCGCAGACGCTCGCCGCGGCCGGCCGCGATTATCGCGCCCTGAAACCCGCTCACAGCTTTAACTCCACGAGCTCTTCGAGATCGGCGACGACGTAATCCGCCGACGCGGATCTTTCGCAGCGCGCGTTCGCATTAGCGTCGCCGGAGGCGGGACGGTACCAAACCGCCTTGAGGCCGAGAGCGCGCGCCGGTGCGCAATCTTTTTCGAGCGAATCGCCGATCATGGCAGCGTCTGCGGGCGCTGCTCCGAGCGATTTCAGCGCCGCCTGAAAGATTCGCGGATCCGGTTTTCCAAAGCCGAGCCGCGCCGAATCGGCGACCGCACTCACGAGCTTCGCCATCCCGGCTTCGGCGATAATCCGGTCGAGATTCCCGTACCAGTTCGATACGACGCCGATCCGATAGCGCGTTTTGAGCGCTGCCAGAACGGCCCGGCTCTTTTCCATCGCGCTGCGCGACTGTTCGACGAAGAGCGCGGTGATTCGTTCGCCAACCCGGTAGCGTCCGCGCGAATCGAGCGCGCGCAGCGTCGCGCGAACGGCCTCGGGTCCGGTCTCCGCCAGGAATTCAATCTGCTGGCCCACGAGCATCCGCACCAGCTCGATAAAGCCAAACCGTTCGACCACCCGGCGAGCGCGTATCGTCGCCTGGCGCGCATGCTCGTAGGCCGGATCGAGCTCGGCGCGCGTGATCGCAATTTCCGCGATACGGTACTGCGCGACGAAACGATCGAGCCAATAGGTCGGCCCGTCGAGCGTGCTGCCGAAATCGAAAAGAAGCGTGGTAATCATCGCCTTCGGTGATCTTGGCCTTTGCTGATCTTCCGTGAGCCACCGAGTTTACCAGCGCCTCGATGCCGTCACTAGGCAGCTTTCGCCTTGCGCCCCACCACAACCAGAAATTAATCGATTTGACATGACGATGGTTACGCCCTAAAACGCTTCGCCAGAGGCCGAGTTTTCTCTGATCGAAGCCAAACCGGGTTAGATTTCTTGAGTATAGCGGCGAAACGAATAGGTCCGGCGCGGCTGGCTTAATTCCCGGCTCAAGTCAGGATGGCTGATAGGTAGCGGAAAGTTTTTGAAGGGTGGCTTCTGGCGGTGGGATTACGGGCATGTTACCTTGACCAGCCGGACAGGCAATTGAGAATGAGAATTATTGAGAAACCGGGTTTTATAAGGTTTTGGTAACAGAAACGGCCCTAATTACCGCTCCTTCGCGCGCCGACAACCGAATTTTCGGCCGGCCGCTGCTGGAACGGCTGATAATTTCGTGCGAACGCGCCGGGATCAAGCGTTTCGTTATCGAGGCTCCGCCAGAGCGGCGCGCTGAAATCGAATCTTCGCTTGGTTCTTTCGGGAACAATTCCAAAATTACCTTGGTGGATCGCCTTGACGCCCACGCCGCCGAGCGTGCGCAGATCGATCCTACGGTCGCCTGTATCGCGCTGTCCGGAAACCTTGTGTTCTTCAGGTCACAACTGGATCAGGTGCTGACCGAGGCCGCGGACAAGCCCGGCACAGTCGTCCGGTTGACGACCTCGGACTCGGACCACGGCGGCGAGATCGCGGCCGGCCCGTGCGCGGAGCTGCTGCGCCGCGGCGGAATCAATGCCGAGAATCATCGCAGCCCAGTCGGCGATCTGCCCTTTGCGCTCAACGGACGACCCGAAGATAGCGCGGAGGCGGAAGTGCGCCTGGCGCGGTCGCTGCGTATCGAGACCGCCAAGAAGGACGCGCCGATGGCGCGGTGGGTGGACCGCAAGCTCTCGTGGCGGCTCAGCCTGCGCCTGGCGCGCACGGCGATCACTCCAAATCAAGTCACGATCGCAAACACCATCGCCGGCCTCGCCTGCGGATGGATGTTCGCGATACCGGGTTACTGGTCGCGGCTGGCGGCCGCGATTTTGTTTCTCGTCTCGATCACGATCGACGGCGTGGACGGTGAATTAGCGCGGCTCAAGATGAGCGAAACCA
>JBAPSR010000073.1:0-43793 GCA_049281755.1 Binataceae bacterium (SeqCode) | reverse complement strand
AGCCGTCCGGAAGTCATCGCAGCCATCGCATCGTCATCGCGGGAGCGTCCGCGGCTTAGCCGAACTTCGCGCGCGCCGCCTCGCGCGCTTCTTCCATCACGACGCGCAGCGCGACGCCATGATTGATCGCGGCGTGGCGGCAATCGTCGTATTCGGGCGAGATCGTCACCTGCGCGTGCGCCTGAGGATACGCGTGCGCATGCGGATGAGGATGCGGCTGTCCGCCGGAGATTTTTACCCGGATTTTTCCGAAGCGCGTCTCGACTTCCTGAATCTCGCGGGGCAGTTTCAGGCGCGAGACCGAATGAAAGCGCAGCCCGATGGTCGAAGTCTCATCGAAGATTATCCGCGCGAGTTTGTCGCGATCGGCGGCCTCGGCGATCACGCCCAGGGTTACGGCCGGCCGTCCTTTTTTCATCATCGTGGGCGTCAGCGTCACATCGCGCGCGCCCGCACTGAACAGGCGCTCCATAACGTGGTCGTAGATCTGCGGATTCAGGTCGTCGATATTCGCCGCGATCTCGACCATCTCATCGGTCTCGAGCTCCGAATGTTCCCTTCCGAGCATTATGCGCAGCACATTGGGACGATCGGCCAGCGTCCGCGATCCCGCACCGTAGCCGATTTTCTCGATTTCAAAATTCAGCGGAAGCGTGGCCGGCCGCGCGAGCGCCTTTAAGAATGCGGCGCCGGTCGGCGTCACCATCTCGGCCGCGCCATCGCCGAGTCGCACCGGAAATCCCGCCAGCAGCTCCGCGGTCGCGGGCGCCGGCACTGGGATGATCCCGTGCTGCGAGCGCGTGAAGCCGGCTCCCGCCGGAAGCGGCGACACGATCAGGTCACTAACCTCCAGATGCTCGAGGCCCCACGCGGCACCGACAATATCGATGATCGAATCAACGGCGCCGACTTCGTGGAAATGCACCTCGTTGGGGGTGGTGTTGTGAATTTTGGCTTCGGCGTCGGCCAGTACCTGGAAAATCGCGATCGCGCGGCCCCGGACCGGTTCGGTGAGTGCCGCAGCGTTTTCGATCATCGCGCGAATCTCGCCGAAGTGGCGCTCGGGCTGGCGCTCCGCGACTTCGACCTCGAATTTGACCGCCGAGATTCCAGAGAGCACGCGGCGGCGATGCGATAATTGGTAGCCGGAGAGCGAAAGCGACGCGAGCGCGCGCTCGAGTTCGGCGAAGTCCGCGCCGCAGTCGAGTATCGCGCCGACGATCATGTCGCCGCTAAGGCCGGAGAAAGCGTCCAGATATGCGGTTCTCATGTTCCGAGCTTTACATGCTATCAGGGCGCCGATAGAATCAATAACTCGGCCCGTGCCGGAACAACCAACCATGAGGCAAAGAGACCTCAAGCTCTTCAGAAAACTGCTCGAAGACCGAAAGAGCGAAATCCTCGCCGAGGCGGAACGCGCAGTCGGCTCGATGAACAGCGGTCCGGAAGAAGCCTTCGCCGACCCGACCGATCGCGCGACGCTGGAGTCGGATCGCAATTTTCTGCTCCGGATGCGCGATCGCGAGCGCAAGCTGCTGGGCAAAATCGAAGAGGCGTTCGCGCGGATCGAGGACGGCAACTACGGGCGTTGCGAGGAATGCGGCGGCGAGATCGGCACCGAGCGGCTGCGCGCGCGTCCCGTCACCACGCTGTGCATCGGATGCAAATCGGCGCAGGAAGCGCGCGAGCGGCAGACCTGAGCGCGCGATTCTTTCCATGAAAATCACCAAGGCGGTTATTGTCGCGGCCGGTCTGGGCACGCGGATGCTTCCGGCGTCGAAAGTTATTCCCAAGGAAATTCTGCCGGTGATCGATACGCCGGCGATCCAGGTGGTGGTCGAAGAAGCGGTCGCCTCCGGAATCCGCGACATCTTCGTCGTCGTGGCTCCGGGACGAACGATCGTTCTCGATCACTTCAAGGCCGCGCAAGAACTCGAAATGCATCTTGAAGAGCGCGGTAAACACGAGGTCCTCGAGACCGTGCGGCGCACCAACACGCTCGCGCGATTCACCGCCGTCGAGCAGGCCAAACCGCTGGGACTCGGCCACGCGGTTCTGCAGGCGCGCGAGGCGATCGGCGACGAGCCGTTCGCCGTGATGCTGCCCGACGATATTTTCGACTGTCCGCGCCCGTGTCTTGCGCAGATGATCGCCGCGGCCGAGGACAAGGACGCGCCCGTGGTCGCGCTGCTGAAAGTCGCGCGCAGCGAGATTCCTAAATACGGGATCGTCGAGGCGAAGCCCGCGGGTGATCGGCTCTACGAGCTCACCGGGATGGTCGAGAAGCCGCCGATCGACAAAGCGCCGAGCGACCTCGCGATCATGGGGCGCTACGTCCTGACGCCGGACATCTTCGAGCTTCTCGCCTCGGGAAAACCTGGAGCCGGCGGCGAGATTCAATTAACCGACGCGTTGATGGCGCTGGCGCGTCGGCGCAAGCTCTACGGCTATCAGTTCGAGGGCGTGCGTTACGACCTTGGCGACAGAGTTGGCTTTATCGCCGCGCAGGTCGGCTTCGGGTTGAAACGGCCCGATCTGGCTGATAGGTTGCGCTCTTACTTGCAAACGATTCTGGCGTCATAATCACTACCAATCTCCGGACAGGATGGGGCAGTAGCTCAGCTGGGAGAGCACCGCGTTCGCAACGCGGGGGTCGAGGGTTCAAATCCCTTCTGCTCCACCAACCAGTCTCTCGATTTTCGGACATCGCGGAGAATCGTTCGCAAACCGCGCGTGTGCGCGCGATTCGCGATCCACGCAGACCCGGAGAGCGCATTGGGCGGCGCAAATCGGCAGAATCGCGCAAAACCTATCCGGGCGCGAATCTGCTCGGTCCGCGAATCATCGCCACGCATTTACCTTCGATTCTTAGGGCGACAGATCTGCAGATCATCGCCATGCATCCGCCTGGAGAGATGTGCCCCCGGAGCCGAGGGATTCTCCTCAAGATATTTGCGCCGCTTGGTGCCGGGAATCGGCGCCATGTCCTAGCCTTTCTGCAACAGCCATGCGAGGGCGATCTGTCCGGGCTTCGCGTGGTTGGCCGCGGCGAAATCGTACACCATCCGCGCCGCCTTCACATTGGCGTCGCAATTCTCACCTTGGTAACGGGGATCGGTCCGTCGAAGCCGTAAGCCTGATCCAGCTGAATTTTCGCAGGCATCGACAACCCCTTCAGGGGACTACCCCTTAGGGCCGATCGCGATTGCGTCGAGTTCTGCGATTGTATCGGGAGAGAGTTGCAGCGCCGCCGCCTCGAGATTCTCTCGTAAATGGTGAATCGACGATGTACCGGGAATCAACAGAATGTTTCGCGCGCGGGCGCAACCTCACCTCGGGCTTCACCTACGACGGGCTTAACCGGCTGACGGAAGCGAGCTACAACACCACCAATAAACAGGGCTACAATCAGACCCGAACCGTCTATACCTACGACGGCGGAAACCGCCTGACCAGCGCGCAGGATAATCAGGGAACGTCGAGCGTGATTGACACACTGTCCGCGACTTATGACGGGCTGGATGACATGCTCACGGCCTCTTATGCGTCGAGCCCGCTGAACAACACCGTCACCTACACCTACGACAATGATCAGAACCGCTTGACGATGACCGCGGGAAGTCAGGCGCAAACAAGCTATGGCTACGACAAGGACAATCACCTGACCTCGGAAAGCCGGGGCGCGCAGAGCGTGGGCATTTCATACGATTCCGACGGCCGCTACACCGCCCTCACGCTTCCGAATGGAGTTACGGTCAACTACAACCAGTACGACGCGGACTCGCATCCGACTTCGATAAGCTACAGCAGCACAGGCGGGGGCACGCTGGGCAACCTCACCTACGGTTATGACAACGATGGCCGGGTAAACAGTCTCGGCGGCAGTCTGGCGGCGGTAAATCTGCCGGCCGCTATGCCAACGGCCACGTGGAAGAGGTTGATCAACTCTCGATGACTTCTGATACAGCGGCAATCCTGCGTCAATGGCTTAAATACTTCTTGCTGCCGGGCGCGGTTGTGGGACTCGCGATCGCGCTCGTCGGGTGGGTTCAATCTGGCAGCAGGATGAGTATCGAAGCACTTTTTGAAGCTGCTTGTGTGGATCTTTACTATTGGCATCTCGTTATGTTATTTGGGTTCATCCTAGATTTGCCTAGAGGGTCACGCCCTGATCAAGATTTCATTCTAAAACCAGTGGCGGCCACGGTGTCTTTCGCAGGTTTCGTCGCGGAAACCGCCCTATCAGTCAGATTTGGAGAGTTTTACGGATTCCTTGCACTCAGCCCGCTGTTGCTTGGGATCGGGATCGTATGGGAGCGGCGTAGCGACGAAGTTCGACTCACACTCGCTATTCTCTGGCTAGGACTGATGATCGCAAGCCTTCATATCGTTGGCCCTGGAATGGTCATTTCCGTGCCTTTCGTCTTACTCGTCATCTATTATACAATTCTAAGGCTCCGCGGCGAGGAACATTAGCTTGACTCCACCGTCGGGCGTGACCTTCAAAATCACTAGCGTCGGTATGCCTACTTCGTATCGTCTCGCGAAAAATCCCGCGTTGTCCCCATCTCCCTTTTCGATCGCGTGCTGACTATGATGATTCGTGGTGTAAGCGTGGATCACCGATAGCGCCGCTGCGGCGCGGCGTTGGGTCTGAGGTCGTGGGGGTCGGGGCGTGACCGGATACGTCGGAATCAAAGACGAAACTCGCCAGAATCCGCTCATATCCGCAAGCGGGATCGCGATGGCGTTGAATCGCTGGCCGATCGCGATTCTCTTGCTGTGCATTGCTTTCGCACGAGCCGGTTTCTTGTGGAAGAGCCTGGACGCTAGGTTCAATCCAGAAGACCTCAGCATCTACCGCGCACCACTTTAACTCCGCCTTCCGACACCGCGATTGCGTTGAGTTCTGCGATCGTTTCCGGAGAGAGTTGCAGCGTTGCCGCCTCGAGATTCTCTCGTAGATGGTGGAGCGACGATGTACCGGGAATCAGCAGGATGTTTGGCGCGCGCTGAAGCAGCCATGCCAGCGCTACCTGCATCGGTTTCGCCTTCATGAACGCTGCGGCCGCGTCGAGGGCAGCGGACTGCAGCGGCGCGAATCCTCCCAGCGGAAAGAATGGCACGTAAGCGATGCCCTGTCGTCCAAGCTCGTCGATAAGGGTGTCGTCGCGGCGGTAGGCCAGATTATAGTTATTCTGCACGCATACGATGTCGGTGATTGCCTGCGCTTCGGCCACTTGAGAGGCCGTGACGTTGCTCAGGCCGATGTGACGGATCAGTCCCTTGCGCTGGAGGTCGGCCAGCACCGTCATCTGCTCGGCGATGGACCCCTCCTCGGGGCCGTGGCCCGACCCCATCACGCGGTAATTAACGATGTCGAGAACGTCGAGACCCAGGTTTCGCAGGTTGTCGTGCACACCCGCCGTAAGTTCCTGGGGCGAGATAGCCGGCTGCCACGACTTGTCGGGAGGGCGCCGTCCCCCGAGCTTGGTGACGATCACCAACCCCGCAGGGTACGGGTGCAGCGCCTGCCGGACGATCTGGTTGGTGACGTGCGGCCCGTAGTAGTCGGCCGTGTCAACGTGGTTCACGCCTGCCGCGACGGCCTCGCGAAGGACGCCGACGGCACCGTCGAGGTCCTTGGGCGGGCCCCATACGCCGGGGCCGGCCAGCTGCATCGCGCCGTAACCCATGCGGTTCACGGTCAGCGAAGTCTTTGCGAACGTGAAGCTTCCGCCGAGGCTGGTCGGTCTCATCATAAGTTCCTCCGAGCGCGCGACGATCCGGCAAATTCAGGCGCCGGCCGATTTTCACGTGAGCGTTGGGTTTCTCTCACGCGGTCGTTGCCGGATCCTTCATAATTCGATCGCGCGCCGCTCGCGCATCGATCTCTGTGTGGCGATCGAGAGCACGAGCGCGTTGATTGCGTGCTCGGGTGCGAGCAAATCTCCGGCGGTTTCGTCTCGGATAGCTTCGGCGAAGAGCCGCAATTCCTTTTCGTAAGGATTATCGCCGTTAACCTCGACCCGCTGCGCCGAGCCTTCGGCGGGGTAGAAGGTGAAATTTGTTTTCGGCGGACCCGCCTCGAATACATTCTGAAGGTCCAATGCACCCCTTTCGAAAACCGCGCGATAGCCGACGGAGAATGGAAAGCTCTTTGGCATTAGACCGCTGGCCAGCACTGTCGCGCTGCGCCCGTCGTCATAGCCTAGGACCGCCGAAATCTCGCCGGGAATGCCGCGCTCAGAGGCAATCGCGGATGCGCTGACGCGGTCCGGCCGCCCCATCAGCCACTGGATGAAATCGAAATCGAAGGTCATCAACTCGGTCGATGGATCGGAATAGTGCGATTTGTGATCAGGGGCCCCTGGATGCAGGTACGATCCGAGGCGATAGGCCGTGATTCCTAGCAATTTTCCATGCTCGCCCGAACGGGCAGCCCGATACGCATGCTCATAATGCGCGATCGAGCGCATCAAAAGTCCGACCATCAGGATGCGCTTGGATTGGGATGCAGCATCGATCATCGCGCGTCCGTCTTCGATCGAAAGCGCGAAAGGCGTTTCGCAGAAAACGTGTTTGCCGTGCTTGATGGCGGCGATTACGAACTCACGATGGTTCACGCTGGGAACACAGACGTCGATTGCATCGACAGCGGGATGGGCGATGACTTCCATGGCATCGATGGTCGGCTTCGCGCCGCAAGTCTTGGCTGCTGCTGCCGCGCGGCCGCGATCACGACTGAAAACCGCCACAACTTCCACGCCGGGAACATTGAGGAGGGAACCGGCATGCTCCGATCCCATTGCGCCCACGCCGAGAATCCCAATCCTGATTTTGCTGGCACTCATCTGGAGGTTCCTCCCCAGGCGGAGGTCATCAGCTTCGAAAATTGTCCGCCCCGCAAACTAGAGGTCCTATAGCTTCGCCGCGCGCTCGACGATCGATCCGAGTCCGCGCACCACTTTAACGCCGTCTTCCGACACCGCTGACGCCGCGACGACTAGCCGGCTCACGCCCGCCTCCTGGTATTGCTTCATCGCATCAGCGGTCGGCCCTTCGGCGCCCATCAACAGCACGGAAAACTCGAGCTTGGCGGGATCGCGGCCGAATTCCTTGGCCATCTTCTTTATTTGCGGAATGCACTCACGCGCCTTCTCAACGCTCAGTCCGCCCGGGCACCATCCATCAGCGTAGCGCGCAACCCGTTTGAGCGCGTACTTTGGATCGTGCGCGCCGAGCAATATCGGCGGCCCTGGTTTCTGCACCGGCTTGGGCCCGAGCTTCACGGAAGGAAATTTCACGATCTCGCCTGAGTAACTGACGTCATCAGCGCTCCACAGCAGGCGCAAGGCCTCGACCGCTTCGCGCAGATGCTGCCAGCGCCGGGTAAAATCGACGCCCATGACCTGCGCTTCCTCGCGGAACCATCCTGCGCCGACACCAAGGATGAGCCGTCCCTTCGAGTAGAGATCAATCGACGCCGTCACTTTCGCCGTTTCAAGAACGTTGCGCTGCGGCAGCAGGCAGATCGCGGTGCCGAGTTTGATCCGCGAGGTCGAATCGGCCGCGATCGCAAGCGCGACGAACGGATCGATCAATCGCGCGTAGAATTCAAGGACTTTCCCGTCGTGCGATCGCGGATAATCCGTCGTGTAGCTGCTCGGGACCGCCATGTGCTCTGCGACGAAGAACGATTCAAAGCCGAGGTTCTCCACCTCGTGTGCGATTGCGCCTGGATTTCCCGATTGCTCGGTGAGAAATGCGAGTACGCCGATTTTCATGGACTATCTTCCCCGCGCGTGCCGTTTGGGTGGGTGGAACCTTAGCACCGAATCACCCCGTACGGGTCATGCTGTGAACTTCGCGAGCCGCTCCTCAAGCGCTAGAATCGGGCGCGGAGCTGAGGAAAGGAAAATGGCGTTACCAGCATCGAGTCGGTTCCAGTTCGCTCCCGATCTCAGCATCTGCCGCATTCTCAACGGCATGTGGCAAATCTCCGGCGCGCACGGCTATATCGAACCCTCTCGCGCAATCGCCGAGATGTTCGCTTATCACGACGCCGGGTTCACCACGTGGGATCTTGCTGACCATTACGGTCCCGCCGAGGATTTCATCGCAGAGTTCCGACGCGAGTTCGCCGCGCGGCACGGGGCCGCGCGGCTTACAGAAATTCAGGCATTCACCAAGTGGGTTCCGCGGCCAGGTCGAGTGACGCGAGTCATGGTTAAAGACGCGATCGAACTCTCGCTCTCGCGAATGAGCGTCAAGTGTCTTGACCTGCTGCAATTTCACTGGTGGGACTATGAGGATACCGGCTATCTCGACGCGCTCAAGCATCTGAGCGACTTGCAGCATGACGGCAAAATTCGACATCTCGCGCTCACCAACTTCGACACCGAACGTCTTCGCATCATCACGGATCGCGGCATCCGCATCGTGTCGAACCAGGTGCAGTACTCGCTCGTCGATCGCCGGCCCGCGGTTGCGATGACGGCGTTCTGCCGAGATCACGGAATCACGTTGCTCGCCTATGGAACTGTCCTCGGCGGACTGCTCTCGGAGAAATATCTGGGCGTGCCCCAGCCGCGCCGGAGCGAACTCATCACCGCATCGCTGCAGAAATACGGCAACATGATCGATACGTGGGGCGGATGGGCGTTGTTTCAGGAACTGCTCGGCGTTCTGAGGACGATCGCCGACAAGCATCAAGTGGGTATCTCCAACGTCGGCGTGCGCTACATCCTGGACCGTCCAGGGGTGGCTGGCGCAATCGTGGGCACGCGGCTCGGTGTAGCACAGCATATCGCCGACAATGCGCGCGCGTTTGGCCTCGCTCTCGATACCGAAGATTATGCCAGCATCGATGCGGTGCTCGCAAAATCGCGCGACTTGATGAAGCTGATCGGCGATTGCGGCGACGAATATCGCTAGTTAACTGTCCGCGTTTCAGAAGGAAAACTATGCAACGCTCTCTACCGAGCATTAGAGTCGGCTGACGCGACGACGCGCAGCGACGCCTGGACCCATCGAGTCGATCTGCTCGTGATAACGGTCGTCTGCCTGATCTGAAGCTATTTTGTTCCGCGGGGGCTCGCTAGAAAAATGCCGCCACCGCTACAATCGATCAACAGAGGCGCGCAGTCGCCGAGCAATTGAAGGTGCTTGGTAGCTTGCTGCTCCGAGCGACCTGGCTCGTTCAAGACTCAACTCGTCGACCATTGTCAAGGAGCCATCAACAATGCCAAGATTTTCACACGCTTTATAAGCTCGGGGCTTCATTCAATGAGCAAGGTGATTGATTCAGACGGTCATATCGTGGAGCCGCGCTCGTTTTGGCAAGACTACGTCGAGCCTGAATTTCGCGATCGGATTCCACGGGTCACGAAAGATTCCGACGGGATCGATCGGATTGCGATCGGCGACCGGATGCCCACGGGTAGCATCTATGCGCCCGCTGCCATGTGCATACCGGGCGGGCTCATCAGCACGGAGTCGATGCGGAAACTATCGTGGGACGATCTGCGTCCGGGAAGTTTCGATCCTCACGCCCGCCTTATAGATATGGATTCAGAGGGCATCGACGTCTCGGTTCTCTTCCCTTCCGTCGCGCTCGGATTCGTGGCTATAGCCGATCCTGAGATATCGGCGGCAGCGTGTAGCGCCTACAACAATTGGATGAATGATTTCTGCGCCGTCGCGCGAGATCGTCTCTACTCCGTCGCGCCGGTCCCGCTTCAGGAGGTTGGCGCGGCGATCGCGGAAATGCGCCGGGTCGTTCGGGAACATGGGGTGAAGGCCGTTATGGTGCGGTCAAATCCATATAACGGCCGACTACTAAGCGATCCCTCCAACGAGGCGTTCTGGGCCGAAGCGCAAGAGCTCGATTGTACTATCGCTCTCCACGGCGCAGTGGGCGGCGATATGCCTACTGCCGGATTCGATCGGTACCACGACTTCTTTCAGCGTATGATCATCTCGCATCCGCTGGAACAACAGATGGCGTGCATGGACCTTATCTGCAGCGGAGTTCTTGACCGATATCCGCGGCTCAGGATCGCGTTTCTAGAAGCGGGCGGCGGTTGGGTACCGTGGTGGCTGGCACGGCTGGACGAATTTCATGAGAAGATCGGACATATGGTGCCCAAGGTGCGAATGAAACCCAGCGAATATTTTCAGCGTCAGTGTTTCTGCTCATGCGAGCCAGACGACGTAGTACTTAAGGCGATAGAGATTTTGCGCCTGGACTCAGTGATAATGTGGGCATCCGATTATCCTCATTACGACTGTGAATTTCCGGGGGCGGTCGCGGAATTGCGGGAGCACTGTGCCGTATTGCCCAGAGAATCCCAGCGCAAGATTATGGGCGACAATGCCGCACGATGTTACGGTTTGATTTGACGAGCAACAAAGAGTCAGACCGGCGCGGCACTCAACCTCGGAATTGGCGGAGCATGCGTATCATATCCCGCGAACCGTAT
Organism: Binataceae bacterium (SeqCode); assembly: GCA_049281755.1. Taxonomy (GTDB): domain Bacteria; phylum Desulfobacterota; class Binatia; order Binatales; family Binataceae; genus JBARDN01. Next base: position 33,309 of record JBAPSR010000073.1, on the reverse strand, counting down.
TATGGTAGCTCCCTGGCGCAATGGTCGCGGATACGAAATTAGATAATAGTGCATCGGCGCGCCAGCATCGATCACAGGGCACCGGTTATCGCGAAACGTCGTGAGTAGCCAGCACGAATGAATAATGTGAAGGAGAGTAATTCTCTTCGCAGCATTTCCGGCAATAGAGAATCATCTCCTCCACACTATTCGCGCGCGAACGATGAAAGACAGGTGGGATAAGAAATGGAAGATTCGACCTTTATCGCTGACCTGAAGCTGGATTTCGATCCGGACGCCCTGCGCGAGAAATACAAGCAGGAGCGTGACAAGCGCGTTCGCACCGACGGCAATGCGCAATACGTCGAAGTGGCCGGCAAGTTCGCTCACTATCTGGACGACCCTTATGTGAAACCTTTTGATCGCGCGCCGCTGACCGACGAGATCGATGTGGTAGTTATCGGGGGAGGTTTCGGCGGATTGCTGGCCGGCGCGCGTTTCCACGAGGCCGGTATCAACGACGTTCGAATCATTGAGTCCGGCGGCGACTTCGGCGGCACCTGGTACTGGAATCGCTATCCGGGCGCCCAGTGCGACATCGAAAGCTATTGCTACCTGCCGCTGATCGAAGAGCTCGGCTACATGCCGAAGGAGAAGTATTCCTTCGCACCCGAGATCTACGAGCACTCGCGGCGTATCGCAAAACACTACAACCTATACGACAAGGCGTGTTTCCAAACGCGAGTGTCGGAACTGCGCTGGGACAAGGATGTCGCGCGCTGGATCGTCTCGACCGACCGTGGCGATGCGATGCGGGCCCGTTTCGTGGTTATGGCTACCGGTCCTCTAAACCGACCAAAATTGCCCGCAATCCCTGGCATCGCTGACTTCGAGGGCCACACCTTCCATACCAGCCGCTGGGATTATGACTACACCGGGGGCGACCACTCGGGCGGCCTGACCAAGCTCGCAGATAAGCGCGTGGCGGTAATCGGCACCGGCGCTACCGCCATCCAATGCGTGCCGTTCGTCGGCGCGCACGCCAAGCAACTCTATGTCTTCCAGCGCACCCCCTCGTCAGTAGATGTGCGGGGAAACAAACCAACCGATACCGAATGGGCCAAGAATCTGAAGCCTGGATGGCAGCGAGAGCGGCGCGAGAACTTCAACAACATGGTTATCGGCGTTCCGGTCGAAAAAGACCTTGTCAACGATGGCTGGACCGACATCTTTCGTAACCTCGGCGTCGCGGCGAAAAAGTCCGCCCGCGCAGCCGAACTCTCGAAGCGCCAGACAGCGATGCTCATGGAAATCGCCGACTTTCAGAAAATGAACGGCGTCCGCGCACGGGTTGACCAAACCGTCGCCGATCGGGCCACTGCCGAGGCACTGAAGCCCTGGTACCGCCAGTTCTGCAAGCGGCCGACGTTCAACGACGACTATCTGCCAACCTTCAACCGACCGAACGTCAAGCTGATCAACACCAGCGACAGCCAGGGCGTTGAGCGGATCACCAAGACCGGTATCGTTGCGAACGGCATCGAGTACCCCGTCGATTGCATTATCTTCGCCACCGGATTCGAGGTCGGCACAGCATGGACTCGGCGCGCGGGCTACGAAGTCATCGGCATGAACGACGTCACCTTGACCGATTACTGGACCGGCGGGATGAAGACCTACCATGGCTTCTCCAGTCACGGCTTCCCCAACTGCTTCATCCTGGGGCAGTCGCAGAACGGCGCTTCGGTCAACCTGACCTCGGTCCTGGACGACCAGGCCCAGCACATCGGCTACATCATCAAACAGGTGATGAACCGGGGGGTTCGCTACTCGCAGCCGACTAAAGAAGCAGAGACGGAGTGGGTCGCCGAAATCAAACGCCTCGCGGTGGTCGCGGCGCGCTTCCTGGCGAACTGCACGCCTGGATATTACAACAACGAGGGCCACTTCGAACCTGGGTCCGACGGCTTTGGCGCCAACGCGTATGCGCCGGGCATCAACGCGTTCAACGCGCTGATGAAGAAGTGGCGCGAGAAGGGTGACCTCGAAGGCCTCGAGTTGAGCTAAGCAGCGAGCCTAACGTTTTTTCCAAGAAAGCGCGCCGTCCCGATCTGGACGGCGGCGCGTGTCGTTTCCACCCTTTCATCTTTGTTGCACTATCGACGCGAGGAAATCGTTCTAGTAAGACGCGCAAAGGAGACAGCCCATGGCCCGGAAGAACCTCGGTGACGCCTTCGGCGGCAAGATCACCACCTTGGAAGAACAGCGCGCCATCTGGCTCGATGCCCTGCACGAGGACGCCATCTGGGAGGGTCCGACGTTCGAGATCCCGGTGACGCTGATCGGGTTCGAGGCGGTGAGCCGTTTTATGGAATTTCTGCTGAGCGTGGTTCCGCGTTTCAGCACAAAGCCGGCGGCGGTGTATCCCACAGCCGATCCGGATACCACCATCGTGGAATCATCAGGCGGTGGCGATACCGTGGACGGCGGCCGCTATACGCAGCGCTATTTCACCCTGATCACGATCAGAAACGATCGGGCGTTTCGCATGCGCGAATACGTCAATCCGTTCCAGACCTACAAGAGCTTCGGGAAGGAGCGCTGGGAGCGTGTCGTCGGCGAGATCGCGGCGAAGCACAACCGCCCCTGGCCCGCGTCGCAACTTCCTGATCCAATCGCGTTGCCGCCACTCAGGTAACGTCCTTTCGCAACCCGGAGGTCAGTTGGTCGGGCGGCGCGGAAATCAAACGCTAACGGTGGTTCCACGATAGTAATGCTGCAAGATTTCTGAGTAGGGCTTGCCCTCGTTTGCCATAACTGCCGCGCCGATCTGGCATAGGCCGACACCATGTCCCCAGCCGGCTCCTCTCAAGACAAAACGGCCAGACTCGTTGTCTACGACGAATGCAGAGCTGTAGAGATGCGTGCGCGACAAAGCCCGGCGAATTTCCAGTTCTTTACCGACGGTGACGTGATCGCGTGTGCCGATGATCTTCAGCCGATATATCCGGCCTGAAGGTCCGCGGGCGACTGCCTGCATGTCGCGAATCGGACCAAGGTCCACGGCAATCCTCGAACAGATCAGATCGGCGAGTTCTTCGGGCGTGTAGGCGACCTTCCATCGAAAGAAATCGCGGGTTTCCTGGTCGAACCCCGGGAGAACGCGTGAGAGGAGCTCCGAATCGTCCGTATTGCAGTAAGCCTCCGGGCTCGAGCGGATCCATGTTTCAGGACTGTAAGCGCGCGATTGTGCCGCACCGTCGTAAACAGATCTGAGATAGGGAATATCCTGATCTTCCCAAGCGGTCGCGTAGCGCTCGGTTATTCCGCCGCAGGACTTGGAAAACCGGGCGTCGCAGATAGCGCCGTGGTAACGGAGAAACTCGCCGGCGGTAGCGCGAACCGCGTCAGCTGCAGCCGCTGAGAACATTTTCGTGATGCCCTGATAGCGCTGGCAGTGGTCGTCGGCGCACACATCAAAATCCGGATGCGCTTCGCGCCCGTACCAGCGAAGAATTTCGTGAGAATCGAGAGCCTGACTCTGTCTTTTCTCGGGCGCAGAGGGAGTTGCTTTTGGAAACCACAGCCAGCTGCGCGAAATCACCGCGTGAGCTTTCAGCAGTTCGAGAGGACAAGACGCGCTCATCTCAGATGAAATCACGCTGGTGACGTACTCTTCGAGCGAAACATCATTAATCACCGTCAGACCGGCTTCTCGTTTTATGAGGCGAAGAGCTCCACGGAATACCTGGCGCTCCTTGCGTTCCCAATGAAATCCAATTCCGATCGTGACGTCGTCCAGCGCAAACGCGCACACTGCCAGGTCCGACGCAGTAAGCGTCACTTCAGAAGCAAATCTGTAGCGCCCGGAAATGTACGGCTTGCCGGAAGTGTCCGTAAACCTGCCGATCAATTCCACTTCAACCGCGGATTGCCTTTCCATCAGGCCTACAGATACGTTCAACGCTCAGCCTCCAGTTTCTTGGCGACTTCCTGAAACTGACCGTCAGGCAAAGTGACCTCTCGGAAAATTGCGACAATCGCGTCCGCCGTGATTCTTTCAAAATCCTGTGCCAGAGGCACAACCAATATTCCACACAAATCAATCGATGCCGGACTCACCGTCAGTTCGCCTGTGTGGAAGACCTCTGGCCGGTGTTTTCCTCGCGGGAACAGATACGTGACCCACTCTCCTTTCTGATGAATGACCGCAATATTGACCATCGGTTCTGCGCGTTTGCCGGTCATTTCCGCGAGCAGGTCGAGGGCGCGATCCATTCGACGGATCAAAGCAGACCGATCCGTTTCACGAAACAAGAGCACATTTCTTCCGTAGTTCGGCACGGCGATGCCAGTCAGTCCGGCGGTGTCTTTCTCGATCGGAAACAATCTTCGCGAGCCTGCCTGAAAGTGCATATGGTCTGGTGCGGACGCCCCGCATTCCGGACCGTTATAGATGACGAAATATCCCGGCAACGCCGCAGCAAGGGCCAACATTGTTCCAAACTGATTCGCGATGCGCTGCGAACCATGTTTCCTGTGGGCGATCGTCAGGTGACGATCCACGATTGAAAAGGGATTGCAGTAGATCGTGAAATCCTCATCAAACCGCACACCTTCCTCCTCTGGAGGAAGATTTCCTGCACATAAGAAACAGGGCCGGTTCGCAACCGACTCCCGGTCGACCGAAGCAGTGGTACTGCCCAAGCGATGGGGAATGTGGCGGATGAAAATGTCGAACCAGTCGATCCGTACCGGCCGTGTTTTCGCCCGCGCCAGGCCTTCAATACCTTGCGCGAGCTGCGGCCATGTCCGCGTCTGCCGCTCAAACAGATCTTCCAGTTCGTGGATCATCCCCGGATCCGCGCCTGCATCTCGGTAGTTCGGAGCCAGTCCTTATACGAATCGTACCGATTCGCAACCTCGAGTGGCAACGCGCTGTCGCTATTGCCTTCCCAACGGCGGCAAAGATAAACCGAGTCGTAAATCCGGCCGATCTCGTAATCGCGGCTGATGCGGAGCGCTACGGCGTAATCCTCGCCATAGCTGACATTCGGAAATCCGATACGGCGCAAAACCGAGGTATTGAATGCGCGCGGCGCGCCCAAACCATTGACACGGAGCGCATTATTTCTTCCGTTCTCGCGGCTCCACTCGCGATGGTCTATGAGACCGGGTGAAATCTCCTTCAGCGAAAAATCGACCATCGTGTAGGAGCCTATGACCATCGCATAAGGGCCCGCTTCAAGCTCTGCGACGATCCGGCGAATGACACCGTCATTGACGTACAGGTCGTCAGAATCAAGTTGGATGGCGTATTGTCCGCAGTCCCTGGAATAGATCGCCTCGTTCCAACATCCGCCGATTCCCAAGTCCCGGCGTTCTGGAACGATGTGTTTGACACGCGAATCGCTAATGCCACGCAAGATTTCTGTCGTTCGATCCGTCGAATGGTTATCGACCACGATCACATTAAATTCAAAATCAACGCTCTGGGCGAGGACGCTTTGAACGGCGTCTCGAATTGTCGGCTCGCGATTCCGAACCGGTATGACGACGCTGGCTTTCACCGGAAATGTTTCTGCCGTGGCTGTAACTTTCTCGAAATACGGCTGCAACCAGGCGCCGATTCGCTTTAGATGCGCGGTCGCGATTCGCTCCATTTCGATTTGGTAATCGCGATTGCGCGGATCCACATAGTCGAATTGCTGTTGACCTGGCGGCCGGGCATCAACCATCGACGCGCTGTACAATGGTTCGGGAATCCGCACGATGGCGTGCTGTTGAGAAATCCTCAACCGTAGGTCGTATAGTCCTCCCCATTTCCAGGCGCTGTCGATTCCTGACTGACGCGCGGCTCGAACCGACACGCCGACTACTGGGCCGAAATCGAACCCATCGCGGATGCTGCCGCTTTGATAGTCGATACGAGGATGGCTCACCGCGTCGGCATAAACCCAGCCGGCGCCGGTTTCGTGCATGACCTGAGCCATCCGATCGAACATGCGCGGTCCAGGCTCGATAGTCACACGCGGATCGCCGAGAAATAGCACTTCGGAGTCGGCGGCATCCAGAACTCTCTGAATACTCGCGGACGAATAGTCCTTTGGATAGATGATGCTCACCTTCGACCCCGACACTTCGCGCCATCTCCTCTATCCGAGGAAGGAGTTCGCCTCGTTGATAAACGCATCAACTTAGTTGCTAATCGCGATGCGTCGCGTCTAGTGGCCGCGTCACAATCACACCGGCCATCCGGTTTGTCTTGAGAAACTCGCTCAGTTCCTGTTCCACGACAGAGCCTTGGCTGCGCGACGCGTGACGCATGAGGACTCTTTTGCCGTCGCGCACGATGATTCCGGCATGAAAGACGTCAAGATTCTTGCGTGTGGACACGAAAAAGATCAAATCACCGCTGTGCAGATAGGCTGCCAGCCGATGCACTGCCCGCTTTGGTACATATTTCACACGAGTCCGCCGTGCAGCGAGTCCTGGTACGACATTCAGAACGCGTTCTCTACTGAGTATCGGTACGGCCAGCGTTGAAACCCGCCTGATTATACCCTGGCGTACGTTGTTGCGAATCCAGAGCGTCATGTAGTGATTTCGCTGTTTCCATTGAATCCGGCCTTGTTCATACCGAATCTTTCGCAGCCACTCGATGAAGTCTTCAACGGTGCAGGCGCGCGCGAGAGCCAAAATTGTTTCGATGTACGTGACACAATCGAATCCATCGAGCGCCGCCGTGAACACCTCGATTGTGTCGGCCGATCCAATCAGCGGATTTGGTTGGTAGGAATGTCCAAGGAAGTGGCGGGAGAGAACCTCAATTCGGCTACCGGCGGAACGGTCATACTTCGTTTTAGATAGAAGCTGCTCCACACGCCGCCTGTAGAGACCTCGTGGTTGCGAGTGCTTCATCGGAAGAGGTCGAGACCTACTACTTGGAGCCTGGCGGCTCAAGCAGCATGGCGAATCCATTGGCGTCATGAAAATCGGGTTTGTCGACCGAATGACGAAGCGCCCAGTACGAGAGCCCATCGCTTGCCTCAATGACCGCCGAGACCCCGACGTGCAGCGAAGCGCGCCCGTGGATGTTAGAAAGGAGATCGAGCCGGACAAGGGCATCCAGATCGAGCCTACTACCGGTAAAGTGCACTGCGATTTGCGGACGCATCGCATCGTTCGAGAGAAGACTGCCGTTACGATAGCTGCAGAAGGCGTAAACTGCCCACTCGCCCGACGGGGCGAAGTTGAACTCGTGGTACGCTGGAGATCCTTCCACTGCGATAAACGCTTCAAAACAGGTGTGGCGCCAAAGTTGCTCAGCGATACGCGGTACACCCGGCGAAGACAACCAGATTCGAGAAATGTCTCCGTCGAGGCGGAAGGTCATCTGGAGTTCGGCGCTCGCCGTGCGGCGCACGAGCACCTGAATGGCGCGCACCGTTTCAGAGCGTGTCGACGGATGGCACCTGAGGTTGATCCAGCTTTGCTTCCCGGTCATCGACCTTGCGCGGAACCCAGCAGCCGCAGGTTCAGGTTGCCTGAATCTGCGCCGTTCGTCCGTTAACGTCAAATATCCGCTTCAGCACCTCAAACAGACCGCCATTGTGAACAACGATCAAATCCAACTTGCTCCACCTGATGGCCCACTTTCGGATGGATTCTCAGCCTTCTGGAAACGCGGCGCTAGCACTCCGGCCTGAAGGGACTGCCCGGCGTGCAAACCGTATCGAGGATCTCACGCCAGAGTCCGTCGGCTATGTAGTCGCGCTTGTCGATATTGGACATCACCGAGATGGACCATCCGGTATCGGTGAAAGTCGACGTGATGTTGTTGAATCCCGGCACGCCGCCTCCATGCATCACTATCGGACGTCCATAGAGATCGGTCGCTACCAGTCCGTACCCGTATACCGAAGGTTCGGAATGGCTGGAGCCGGTGATCGGCGGCGGCGTCGTCATCTGACGGACCTCCTTGGCGAGCAGTATTTTTCCGCCCAGGAGCAGCCCGTCCCATTTCACAATATCCGTTACGTCAGAGCTGAGCGCGCCGGCAGCGAAGGTTGCGCTCGGATCGATCACTAAGGCGCGAACGAGATTGCCGGAATCGTCGCGGGTATATCCGACCGCGTTGGCTCCCGTCGGCGACGGCCCATAGGTGGTTGAGGTCAGGCCGTTGGGTGCGAGGAGTTTGCTCTGAATAAAGTCGCCATAGGACATGCCGGTTATATTTTCAATTACCACGCCGAGCACGAACGGATCGCTGTTCACGTATTCAAAGGCAGTTCCGCTCGGAAAGCCAAGCGGCAGCGGCGCGAGCGCGTTGATCACCGTCAGCGGCGCGACCCCGCTGAACCATTGCGGGGCCTCGGGCAACGTGACGTAGTCGACGAGCCCCGCGCTCATGTTCATCAACGATTCGATCGTAATCCCGGGATCAGTCGCCAGCTCCGGAACGTATTTGGAGACCGGATCGGTCAGCGATAGTGCGGGCGGATTCTGATTCGCCAGCATCATGATCGCCGCCGAGGTGAATTGCTTGGTCACCGACGCGATTTGATAGATCGAGTTGGGAGTCGCAGGAATCTTGTTCTCGAGGTCGATCAAGCCCGCACAGTGCGTATACGTGACATTTCCTTTCCTTCCGATCGCGACGCAGATTGACGGAATGTTGTTAGAAGTCTGCGCGGAATCGATGAGCTGATCGACTTTGCTGGTATAGTCCGGCTGCCCCGACGCGGAACCGGTGCAGCCCGCCGCGATCAGGACGAAAAGAAAACTGGCGATAGTCCCCGCAACACTTTTCAATTGAAGTCTCCACTGTGGAATGCCGGCTCAACTGTGGCTATCGGTTCAATTCATCAAGGAGCGTTTTCGCGTCCCTTAGATCCGCAGTGTCAAAGCCTTCAGTGAACCAGTCGAAAATTTCGGCAAGCATCTTGCGCGCCTTGTCACGCTTGCGCTGCTTCGCCAGCAACCGCGCAAGGCTTGTAGTCGCGCGCAGCTCCCATGATTTCGCGTGCTGCCTGCGAGAAATCTCGATCGCCGTGCGGATGGATTTCTCCGCCTGCGCGAAACCCGACGGATCCTGCGCCAGCAGCAATTCGCCCCGGAGCCGATGGAGCTCCGCCTCGTAGAACTGTTGGCCGGTCCTCTCGAGGAACTGAAATGACTCGTCGATCGCGCCAAGACCCTCATCAAACCGCTTCTCATGGCCGAGCGCGGTGGAAATAAAGGAGAAATAGCGGTCGCTGATATATTCGGAGCCGACGGCCTTCAACTCGAGCATGTGGCGCTTCATTCGCGCGATACCGCCGTCGAGGTCGCCCCCGATCGCATCCGTCCACCCGAGATAAATTTCGCTCAGGGCGCGGCCGGTGAAGTAGCCCGATTCGGTTGATAGCGCCAGTCTTGCCTGCGCGTTCGCTTTCACTTGCTCGGGTTCGTGGCGGAGCTCGCCAATGTAGGAGGCGAATCCGTGTATGTCCGCCATGATTGTCTTTGGCCCGAATTGCGCTATCGCTGTCGCGATCGTCATTCGTGCCTGCGCGCGATCTGGATAACCCATGAACCATGCGTTCCATCCTGATAGAACACGGTTGTTTTGTTGAGTGCCGGAGTCCCAGGTCATCAGGAGGTGCGGCGTTTGCAGCGCGCGCTGATGCGTCAGAGGCGTGGGGCCGACCATCGATTCCATGCGCGCCCACGCCCGATCGAAGCCAAGGGCAGCGAGCTCAAAGTCGCCCGAAACCATCCTGGTGTACGCCAACCAGGTCTCCGCTTCCGCAAGATATCCGAGATTTCCGTGTTCCTCGGCTCGAGCGACCAGCTCCGCAGCAATGGTTTCCGCTTTGCGCACGTCGGGTCGGAGCTGTTGAGCGAAAAAAATCGCCCAGAGCGCCCACCAAGCCTTTTGCCATTTGATACCGGGCCGCTGACAAAGCTCGAGTGCGCGGATATACGACCGCTCGGCTTCAGGCGAGGCGTATCCCTTGCTGTCGCCCAGCGGCGCGAAGGCTGCGTTCCTCAAGTCCAACTCGGTTTCCGCGCGACGGTCGTCATCGGGGAGGTCTCGCAGCAGTTCAAGCCCGGCTTGCGATTGCGCGATCGCCTCGGCATTGGAGCCGAGGTACGCGAACCTCCTGACCGCATTCAAGCAGTACTTCGCCGCCTTGGCCGGGTCGCCGCCGCGCGCGTAATGGTAGGCAAGTTCCGCCAAGTGGTCGTCGAGCCTCTCCGCATGGATCGGTTCATCCGAATAGGTTCGCTCGATCGCACGGGCCAGCTCGAGATGAAGCCTCTGGCGCCGCGCCGCCGACAAACCGCCGATCACAGCTTGCCGAATAAGCTCGTGAGAGAACTTAAATCGGGCTTTAGGACGGTCCGCTACCGAGAAGACCAGCCCGGCACGTTCCGCTTCTTCGATACAATCCAGAAGCGAGTCCGCATCGGCCGTACTCGAGGCCTGAAGCAGCTCGAAGCTGAAGAAAAGCCCGACGGTCGCGGCGGTCGCGAGCATCTTTTGGGTCGGGCCGCCAAGTCGCGCCAGCCGGCGCGCGACGACTAATCGAACGCTCGGCGGCGCCTCCAGCTCGCCAATCTTGAGCTCGGCCAGAAACTGCCCCGACGAGTCGTACAAGCGATCTTCCTCTTCGAGATGGCGGAACAGTTCCTCGACGAAGAATGGATTGCCTCCGGTCTCGGCATGAATCGCGCTCACCACGGCGGCTGGCGGCGATTTCCCGCTCAGGCTCGCAAGCATCGCGCCCACTTCCTCGCGTGGCAGGGCTTTGAGGCTCACCGGAGTTGCGAGCCGTCGACGGAGCAAACCTTCCAGCGTTTTTGCCAACCCTCGAGTGACGTTGAGCTCAACGTCGCGGTACGTGCCGATGATCATCAGGGGCAGATCGGAAAGCCGCTGCGTCAGATGATCGAGCAGTGACAAGGTCGAATCGTCGGCCCAGTGAAGATCGTCGAGGATCATAAGCGTCGGCTGCTGCGAAGCGATCCGCGCGGTGAAATCGAAAAAGCAATTGAACAAATGACGCCGAGCCTGGGCGGGCGGCAAATCGAGCGGCGGCGGGAGGTCCGGCAAAATGCTCTTGAGCTTGGGCAACAAGCGCGTCAGCTCCGGCCCCTCGTTTCCGAGCGCCATGCGAAGAAGTTCCCGATCCGGCGTGCGGCCGACGAAGTTCTCGAGAACTTCCACGAACGGCAGATAGGCAACCGCCTCGTCGTGCTCGGAGCAATGCCCAATCAGCAGCGCCATCCCCTTTGCCTCAGCCGCGGCCGCGACCTCATCCGCCAACCTGGTCTTGCCGACCCCGGGCTCGCCGGAAATCAGAAACAGGCGTCCGCGACTCGAGGCCGTATCGTCGATTCCGCTCAGTAACGAAGCCAGATCGCGCCCACGTCCCACCAGCACACTCGGCGGACGCGATCGAGGCTGCGTGGTTTTGCCGCTCTGTCGGCCTCGAATCTCCGCGACGAACCGATAGCCCCTGGCCGGCACGGTAGCGACAAATCTCGGCGTCTCGGAATCGTCGCGCAGAGCGCGCCTGAGTTTCCGCACAGCGGTGTTGATGCTCGCCTCGCTATCGACGAAAACGTCCTTGCCCCAGACGCGTTCCAGAATCTCCTCGCGCGTAACCAGCCGTCCACGGCGCTCGACCAACAGGCAAAGCAACTCCAGCGGGATGCGCTGGAGCGGTACGACCGCGCCGTCCCGGCGCAACTCGCAAGCGCCGCGGTCCAGCGAAAAATCCTCAAATTGAAAGAGATATTCGGGCATTGGTTCCGATCGCGGATTCTACTTCCGCCGCGAACGAGGGTACAGCCACGCGGTTTAGGCAAGTTCAGCGAGAGTTCAGAAGATGTTCAGCCCTCGTCCATTGGCTAAAAGCTCTGCCCGTTGGAACGTGGCGACAGCATGGATGCCACGACTGGAAGCCCGTCGAGGGGCCGGCAATACCAGCCAACTCAACCGAGAGATTGCGGAGGAGGAGCGCGGGGCTATCAGGAACAACGAAAGCGATCGAAAAGAGGAACCGAGATTCACAATGGGAGGAAACAGCAATGCATAAAATAGCGACGCTGACTTTGCTCGCCGGGTGTCTGATGTTCGGTGGCGCGACCCGCGCCGTCGCGCAGCCGCCGGCCGCTCAAGTCGTGGCCGTAGACGAATGCGATCCCACCACTTTCAATGCCGCGACTGCCGTGGGACCCGGCTTTTGCTACAACATCGCGCTGGGAGCGCAAACCACTTTCGCGAATCTGTTCGCGGAAGCCGCAGCTGGGACACCGGACCCCAACTGGGCCTTTGAACCCACACAGGTGACAATCAAGAAAGGAACCACGCTCACGGTGACAGATCAGGGCGGCGAGCCGCACACTTTTACCGAGGTGGCGCAGTTCGGGGGAGGATTTATCGCAGGGCTGAACGGCCCGGATGAGGCGGTCGCGCCTGAATGCGCGAGCGGCTTTTCCGGCGTCGCGCTGGCCCAGACTCGAATTCTTCAAGGCAGCCAGCGCACTATCACCGGCCTGTCGAAAGGAACCCATTTGTTCCAGTGCTGTATCCATCCGTGGATGCGCATCGAAGTGGATGTGAAGTAACTCCGGGCACCACTGCTCGCGGTCGCCCCTACCGCGAGCGGTGGTACGCCTAGGCGAAGTCGCACATGCTGAATTTCCGAATGCTCAGAACGCAGCGGAGCTTGCCGGGACTCGCCGGCGCTCTGCTTCTCTCGTTATGCATTTTCGCGGACGCGGCTCTCTGCGCAGCAAGGAACGAAAGCGGCGCCATGACAGCATCGGCTTGGGCTGAGCCCGCGCAATCGCAAGCACCCTCGGCGTCTATCGACGAAAAGGCGAACTTGGGGAAGGCCATCCCGCTTCCCAAGATCATCAGCCGGACCGACACCACCATCGATCCAGCCGGGAAGCTGTCGAGCTATCAGCCCGGCGGTGCAACCGCCACCGCGAGTAACGCTTTCTTTCAGAGCCTCGGGACCAACGGACGCAGTTGCTTAAGTTGTCACAGTCCAAACGACGGATGGAGTATCAGCTCCGCCGATGTGGCCGCGCGCTTCAAGAAAACCAGCGGCACCGATCCGGTCTTCAGGCTGGTGGACGGCGCTACCTGCCCAAACGATGACGTCTCAACGGTCGCTGCGATGCAGCAGGCGTATAAACTTCTGCTGGCCCAGGGCCTGATCCGGATCTCGCTTGCGATGCCCGCGGCCTCGTCGCTGGAGTTCAGCATCGCGTCGGTGAACGATCCGTACAACTGCAACAGCGATCCGGAGTTTGGGCTGACTGGCCCCACCACCGGGATGGTATCAATTTATCGGCGGCCGCTTCCGGCAACCAATCTCAAATTCGAGAGTAACTTGATGTGGGACGGCCGCGAGCCGAATCTGGCCAGTCAAGCTGCCGCCGCGACCACGATCCACGCGCAAACCTCCACGCCGCCCGACTCCGCTGAATTGCAGCAGATAGTCGATTTCGAAACCGGGATTTTCACCGCGCAGGCGCACGTCCAGGACGCCAATCTGGACTCGGGTGGCGCGAATGGCGGACCGGATGCGCTTTCGACGCAATCGTTTTTCACCGGGATCAACGATCCGTTTGGCAGAAATCCGAACGGCACTGCGTTTGATCCGAATATCTTCGATCTCTTCGACGCGTGGGCGCCGGCAAAGAAAGGCCGAGCAGGTGCGGCTAAGGAATCGATCGAGCGAGGCGCGCAGATCTTCAATACGCAGACGTTCACGATCTCGGGCGTAGCCGGCCTCAACGACGTAGTCGGGCAAACCTCGATTACCGGCACCTGCGGAACCTGCCACGATACTCCGAACGTCGGGAACCAGTCAGTTGTGGGCACGATGGACATCGGCACTTCCAATCCGTTGCTGATCAACTCGAACGCGCCTCCATTGCCGGCCTTTACGATCCAATGCGATGCCGGCCCTCTGGCGGGGCAGACTTTCGTCACGCTCGATCCCGGACGCGCGCTGATTACCGGCAAGTGTGAAGACATCGGAAAGGTCAAGGTGCCCGCCTTGCGCGGATTTGCCGCAAGGGCGCCGTACTTTCATAATGGCTCGGCCCCGGACGCGTCGGCGATTCTCAGCTTCTATATGAGACGTTTCCCCAGTTTCGAGCTGACCGCCCAGCAGATGACCGATTTGGCTAATTTCCTCAATTCGCTCTAACCGGCGAGTTTTGTAGTCATGTCCGGCGAAAACCATTTGCCGTATACTCAGTGACTATGTCTCGTACGATAATGCGCCCGAAGCGCAAATACTTCTTTGTCCTCTTGATGCTCGCGATGCTCGCCGTCGCGCTGCCCGCTCGCGCGCAATATCCATGGATGCGTCTGCCGCCGACACCGGCGCTACCCAAGCCCGCGGCCAGTTGCATCGCGTCGGTCAACGGCATCCGCTTATGGTACGCGGAGTTTGGCCACGGCGAGCCGGTCATCCTGGTCCACGGTGGCTTGGCGGATTCAAATTACTGGGGATTGCAGATACCCGCACTCGCCGCGCATTACCACGTGATTGTCCTGGACAGCCGCGGCCACGGACGCAGCACCCGAACTGATACACCGCTCGGTTATGATCTGATGTCGTCGGATGTCCTGGCGTTGATGGACTATCTGCACATTCGTAAGGCCGCTCTGGTCGGATGGAGTGACGGAGCGATTATTGGTCTCGATATCGCAATCCATCATCCGGACCGTCTGACGCGGCTGTTCGCGTTTGCCGCCAATTCCGATCCATCTGGCGTGAAGGATGTAAGCCAGAGCCCGGTCTTCACTGCCTATATCCAGCGCGCAGCTAAAGAGTACGCGCAACTCTCGCCGACCCCCGCACAGTTCAAAGCCTTCCTGGCAAACATCGAGCACATGTGGGCGACCGAGCCGCACTTTACCGACGATCAATTGAGCCATATCACCGTGCCGACGTGGATCGTCGATGGAGATCACGATGAGGCGATCAAGCGCGAGGACACCGATCACATGGCCGGATTGATTCCGGGTTGTGGCGAGCTAATCCTCCCCGAGGTCAGTCATTTCGCGTTCCTTCAGGATCCGGTCATGTTCAATGAGTCGGTGTTGCACTTTCTCTCGGCGGGAGATGACGCTGACTCCGCGCGACCTGCGCAGTGAGAGGGAGAACTCACGACCCGAGACCGATCGCAGGAAAATAAATTCCTTCCGGCTGCCGCACCCACCATGCGCCGGTCTGTTCTTTTTCTTTAGGGCTGGAATAACGATAATCGTAAAGCAACGCCCGCACATAAAGCGGAGGTTTGTCAGGGAACGGATTGCTGCCGAGCAGAGCTGTCACCTTTGGTGAATTCTCCAGCAAGCGCTGCAAGAACAGCGGGAACCAGGGACTTTCCGACTCCGTCCCCAGAGCGGCAAACCACATCTGCCAGTCCAGGCGCGGCTGATGCGGAAAGTTCCACAGCGGTCGTCGCATGACGTCGCCCGGTTTGTATTTGAACCCGTATTCGCGCCAGTGAACGCCATCATCCGAGCCCTCGACAATAATTTCCGGCAGGGCGGTGGTCATCACCGCAAATAAACCATATGAATTGACGATACGCAGTGGCGCAATTTCATGGTTGATCCACTTGGCCGGCGCTGAGATTCGGCCGCTGAACATCGCATGAATCTGTGCAAAACCAGCGAACACGATCAGTAACGCAAACGCTCCGGCGGCAACAGAAACGATCTTCCGAGGCTTGAGGTCCCCAACGCGGCCGTGAACGAACCGAGCCAGGCGATCCGGAAGAACCTTGCGTATCGCAGCGTCGTCGAACAACACCAGGCACAACGCCATCGTCAGAAGATTGAAAAAAGTGTAGTTGCCGGTCAGGAGAATCACCACCTGCAGCAACAAAATTCCGAACGCCGCGACGAACCTGAGCCGCCGCGGAAAGAAAATCAAAAACGGCAGCCCCAGTTCAATCACAAAGGTCGCCGCCGTTGCCGCCGTCAGGACGGCGTGCGGCAGGTGATGGGCGTACCACGCCAGCGGCGTCGGTAGCGGCTCGGTCTGAAAATAGTAGGAGAGCGCCGAGAGATTCGCCCATGTAGGGTCGCCGCTCAGTAGCTTGACCGAACCCGAAAGAAACATGAAACGAAACAGCAGCCAGCGCAGCAGCCATACGCCCGGCTTTGTTGCCATACTCAGAATCAGCGCAAGGAAGCCAGTTTCGAGCAGGAGCGAATCCCACTGAAAGCCCATAAAAATCTGACCGGCGTAAAAGAGAGAGAGATAAAACGCATAGAGAAAAAACAAGCTCAAACGCGGCACAAGGTTGAAGACCAGGAACAGCGACAGTGCCGCCCCGGCCCAACACACCGCCTGTATCGCAAAATCGCTTTGGTCCAGCCAGAACACCATCGGAAACCGCCAGTAGCCTTCCGGGCCGAGCTGGCTCCGGATGGCGGAGGTGAACTCGGATAACGGCAGGATGCCGTGGCCCCCGATTAGACCCAACGCCTGCACGCCAAATGAAACAAAGGCGGCAAAATAGATCAGCCCCATCGCTCGCAGAAATAACCAGGAAATCAGATCGAAGCGTGGCGGCGCATAGTCGCGTCCCCACAACCACCGGCTCGGTCGGTAAAGCGCGGAGCGGTGCGAAGCGGCGAAAGCGTACATGCACTCTGCGATTGCCGCAAAACCGGGAAGATGCCGATAGAGCGTCAGCCACAAGCCTTTACCGCTTGCGTGACTTAAAACGAGAAAACAGGCTTCGGCGCCGCTCCCGATTTTTCCATCTGGCGCGACGTATTGAACGGCACGCCGGAACGCGGCCAGCGCAATCTCTGGATGTTGTGCGGCAACTTCCTGGTACGGCGCGTATGCCACCTTATGGCCGGTGAGTTGCTGCCAATAACGCACCCAGTAGATGCAGAACCCGCAATCACCGTCATAGATCAGAAGCGGCTCAGGGTGGACCGCGCTTGTTGGTTGCATGACGCCAGATTATGCCTCGCCCGATTGGGGAGGACGACTAGCTGCCGAACGCGACTGAACGGTAATCCACACGCGCAGTACGTAGCGGAGAATGGAAGCTTCGACGCTCTTGTCCGTCATCCTTCGCCTACAGCTCAGGACAACAACGGACGGTTTACGAGAATATCAACGGCTCCCACTCGGTCGGGGAGGATTTCCAGGCACCCAGGAAATGATTCCACGAGCCGTCGGTTATTAGTGTTTGTCCCCGCCTACGTGACCGCGTCCATCACGCACTTCATTTCCTTTGAAGTTGGCAACCTTATCGACTCGCTTCGCCGGCTCAGGTTTTTCGCCAATCTTTGGTGATGGGCCCTTATAGCCGTGCTGAGGATCGAAATTGTTATTTACATGGCCCTGGAAGGTCTTAGGGCCATGAAACCACGGCCCAGCGCCAACGAACTCACGACCCCTAAACCATTCCGGGCCGTAGTAGCCGTAGGGAGCGCACGTATAAGGAGCGTAGTCATAGTAACCGTATGGGCATACAGGCTCGGGTCCAATGTTGATGCTGACCTGAGCCTCTATTCTGGGAGCGGCCACCATGCAGCAGATCCCGGCTACGGCAACTATTACCAGAAGTTTTAAGGTGTTCATGCATAGCCTCCAGGTCATCTCAAGGACGTCGTCCGTCGGGATCATTCACTGTTTGGAACCAACACCGCGAGAGCACATGATCACTATATAGCGGAACGCGGCTTCCGCCATCGACATTTTTCGTGGTAAATCCGCTCTGGTATTGGTCGCGCGCCCAGCGGCGCGATTGGAGGAAAGCACATGGATGGTCAATTCGATCGGGCGGCCGAGGATCTCGGCAACATTGTCGCGCTCGAGCACGTCAATATCACCGCTCCTGATCAGCAACTCGCCACGCTGTACTACATCGCCGGATTAGGGTTGACCCGCGACCCATACCTGATGACCAGCGTCAGCAATATGTGGGTCAATGTCGGACGCAGCCAATTCCACCTGCCCACCGGCCAGGCGCAAGTGCTGCGCGGCCACGTTGGTATCGTGCTGCCGGATCGCGAGGCGCTGGTGAAGCGTCTTACGCGCTTGCGCAAAAGGCTCGAGGGCACGCGCTTTGATTTCCATGAACACGAATCGTTCGTCGAGACGATCTGTCCGTGGGGCAATCGTATCCGATGCCATTTCCCCGACTCGAACAACGGTGCGATACGGCTTGGTATCGCGTATGTCGAGTTCACCGTACCCGCGGGTGCGGCAGATGGAATCGCGCGATTTTACCGCCAGACGATGCGCACTCCGGCGGCGGCCGCGGAAGATCGCGACGGGCGCTACGCGCAAGTCTCGGTTGGGATTGGGCAACAGTTCATCTTTCGCGAAACCGCCGGCCAGATACCCGCTTACGACGGCCACCATGTGCAGGTTTACGTCGCGGACTTCTCGGGACCTCATCACGCGCTAAAGGAGAAGGGGCTTGTCAGCGAGGAGAGCGACCAGCATCAGTATCGATTCAAGGATATCGCCGATCCTGAAACCGGTTCCGTGCTCTTCACGATCGAGCACGAGGTGCGCAGCATGCGTCATCCGCTCTTCATGCGTCCTCTCGTGAACCGCAATCCGTCGCAGAACAACATGAATTATATAGCCGGCCACGACGCATGGTCCTGAGGCACCGCGAATGAACCAGGTCAATACCGAGCGCGAGCAGCGCTTTATCGATCTCGCCGCCGGGCTCGCTGACGATTTCGCCACCCGTGCGGCCGAGCACGATCGAGAAGCTTCGTTTCCGCATGAGAACTACGCGCGGCTCAAGGACACCGGCTACACGGTGCTCACTATTCCGGAGAAATTCGGCGGGATGGGGGCGACGCTGCTGGAGCGCATCAAGACGCAGGAACGGCTCGCCCAGGGATGCGGAGCGACCGCGCTTGCGATCAACATGCACTTCAACACCGTAGGATTGCTGTGCGACCTGTATCGCAAGTTCAAAGCTCCCAACGTCGAAGAAAAACTTTACCGCATAGTGAAGAATCGCCTGATTTGCGCTGGCTCAGGCTCGGAACCGGACTACGCGGTGATCAATCTGCGCCCGCGCACCGCCGCGCGCCGGGTCGAGGGCGGATGGATCGTGAACGGGCGCAAGATCTTCGGCACCCAGAGTATCGCTGCGGATCTGTTCTTCTTCGAGGCACTGTGGGAGGACGCTCCCGAGCGCGCGAGCATCATCACCTGCTACATCGCGCCGCGCGAGACGCAGGGATTCTCATTCAAAGATGATTGGGACGTGATGGGCATGCGATCGACCCAGTCGCGGAGCTCGGAGCTGACGGACGCGTTTGTGCCGGAATCCGACGTGGTGCTGCAACGGCCGGTTTCGCGCAGCGGCCGCGTCACCAAGGTGTTCGCGAAGGCCCCCTTCGCGATCGGCGCACCGTATATTGGAATCGCGCTCGCGGCGCGTAATTTCACCGTCGAGTTCATGCGTGATCGCAAACGCTACCCGCTGAAACATCCGATGAGCCATCTGCCGAGTGTATACAACAAGGTCGGTGAGATGGACCTCCTGATCGAAGGGGCGCGGGCCGCCATGTGGAAGGCGGCGGCGGAGGTCGATCGCGACGACCCGATGAGCTGGTCGCGCAAGGCGGTGGCCGCCCGCATGATCGCGGTCGAAAATTCGGTGCGCGTGGTCGATCTGGCTCTGCGCGCTGTCGGCGGCGCCTCGTATTTCAAGCGTCTGCCGCTCGAGCGTTTATTCCGCGACGTGCGCGCCGGACTTTATCATCCGCTCGACAGCGATGAGAGCCTCGAGTTTCTCGGCCGCAGCGCATTCGGATTGACCGAAGTGCTGGGCTCGTCTGAATCGAGTTGACCGCCGAAGCCAGGGGTATTTCGATGAAGGTGATTTTCGACAAAGACGGTCCGATCGCCCGCGTTACCATCAATCGCCCGGAGCGCCTCAACGCATGCGATTTTGAAACTTACAATCGGCTGGCCGAAATCTGGACCGAGTTTCGCGACGATCCGAAACTGCTGGTGGCGATTTTGACCGGCGCGGGTGAGCACGCGTTCTGCGCCGGCAGCGATGTGAAATCGAACTATGTCGAGGGACGCGGCGCGGCTGCGGGAAAATCACCGTTCCCGGTAATGCTCGAACTGCACAAACCCGTAATCGCGGCGATCAATGGCCACGCCAACGGCGGCGGTCTCGAGCAAGCCCTCGCGTGCGATATTCGCGTCGCGGCGGAGCATGCGCAGTTCGGTTTCGGCGAAGTTCGGCTCGGATGGCTGCCCGGCGGCGGAGGCACCCAGCGTCTGCCCCGGTTGATTCCACTCGGACGTGCGCTGCAGATGTTGTACACCGGCAACCGAATCGGGGCGGCGGAAGCGCTGCGATTGGGCTTGGTCGATCACGTTGTTCCGATGAACCAGCTCATGAGCGAGTGCGACCAGATTGCAGGCGAGATCTGCAAATCGGCGCCGCTGGCCGTGCAGCAAATCAAGCGAGTGGCGTTGCGCGGTCTCGATGTTTCGCTGGCGGAGGGATTGCGCCTCGAGCACGAGGGCTACGAGCAGCTCCTCAAGACCGAAGACTCGCGCGAGGGCGGGCTCGCGTTCGCGCAGAAGCGGCCTCCCAATTGGAAAGGAAAATAACCTCTCTCGCTTCGCCTTGAAGTTTTACTTCGACGACTTGCGAATTGAATCGATCGTGGCGGCGCAGAAATCTGCGAGCGCCCGGATGCCGGCGGTCTGCTCATGATCCGCATTCTCTGCGGCTATTCGTTCGTACAGGCATGCGGCGCCTTCGTAAATCATCGCGCCGCGATCGTTGCCGTCGAGAAATTCCGCGATCTCCCTCATCTCCGCAACCCATCGATGCGCCTTCGGGAACATCGCGGGAATCTGCCGCGCAAGCCGGCTAAGGATCTGCGGCTGGCTGCGTGCGAGTTCGCTCCGCAGCGCGTCGGCCAGTCCTTCGCGCGATGCGGCCGCGATCATCGCCGCACCCAGCGCGGTGATGCCTTTGGTCAGACCGGCATAGCTGAGCTTCAAACCTGAAGCCGCGCCGATCGGACCCTCGAGCACAACGATGTCCAGTCCAAAGCGGGAGAGGTTAGCAAAGTCCCGAGCATGTTCGCCTGATGCGTAGAAACGCGGACCGGCGGCGTTCAAATCCTCGGGCGGCGGACCTCCGATAATTCCCGCATCGACGTAACCGCACTTGCATCCTGACAGGACCTCGCCGATACGGCGCGCGCTCGCCGGAGAGATCGCGTTGCAATCGACAAAGATCGCATCTTTCCCCGCCGCGTCGAGCGCGCTTCGATACCGCCGAGCGCTTTCAATCGCCACTCCCGGTGGGACGATCGACAGCACGAAATCCGCGTCACGCACCAGCGCCGCGTCATCATCGATGACCTCGAGCTCCGCGCGGCGTACTCGCCGTTCGCTCTCGGGGCTGCGCCCCTTGAGAGAAATAAGAACCCGCGCACCTCGCATCTTAAGCCGTCGTCCGACCGCCGCTCCCATTTCGCCCGCGCCTATCATTGCGACGACCGGCTGTTCTCTGTGATCCATGACTCGTTCCTCTAAAAAAACGCGTTACGCGATGCTCCGTCCGCCAACCATCACTCGTTACAATTCCCAGTGAAGTCTTGCGCCGAAGACTGACACCGGTCCGCGATCGCGATTGAATGCCGGATTGCTGATGAACTGGTAATCCGCGGTGGCGTAAATAGTCTTCCAGATTTGAAAGTTGTAGTAGGTTTCGAAAACTTTTTCCCAGCCATAACTTAAGCTGCCATCGCCCGCCAAAATGCCCAGGCCGCCGTCCGCAAAAAATCTCTGTTCCGATTTGGAGATGCCGTTTAGAGCGCCCGCCAATCCGACCGTGTCGCCGGGCCGATTCCAGGATCCGCCCTGGATGCTCAATCCCAGTGAGGCTGCGTAGTCCACATCGCTGAACATCCACGCTTCGTTTTTGCCGTCGTTCCAGCCCAGGCGCGAGAACAACCCGACGTCTTTCGCAATCTCTTGTTCAAGGTTCGCCCCGAAACCATACGTTAAGCGATATTTGCGCGTCGCAGTGATGTCGGCCGGCCGGATTGGACTGTCAACCGCTTCCTGGTAACTGCCCATATCGGCTCTATTGAGATAGGCGAGGAAACGAATCACCCCAGGATGAACGTCTATACTGTAACGTCGCTCGAGCTCCGTCACCATTCCCCATCCCTGTAAAAACGGGCCGTCTTGCGCTGAACTATCGTACGGCCACTTGAGGATTTGATCTTCCGCAGTCAAGCCATTCTGGAAACGCGGTACTTGAAAGAATCCATAACGCAAAGCCCAATTCGGCTGATTCAGTTCCGCCGCCAGTCCCGTGGTGTATCCGAGGCTGTCCGCCGGAAAGTCCCACCCCTCGTTGTTCACGAACGCCCAGTTCATGAATTGGGTGCGAGGATCATTGGCGTACGCGTTGCGATCGAAGATGTCCGCGGCCGACATCCGTCCGAGTGTGAATACGAGCCGGGAAATATCCTGTCTTCCAGCGAGTGTGAATTCGCCATCCGGCACGTCCTCCTGCTCGCCGCCAAGGCCGACGGTTTGCCGAATGAACAGCCGCGAGAAGGTGCCGTTGGGAACCTTGGTGCCAAGACGAAAGGCTTCGCCATTGGGAAAACCTCCTGCGCCCTCGGTGTTGGCCAGACCAAAACCTTGCCACATCAAGCCGTCAACGTGCGCCTCGGCGCCGCGCCACAGCCGGACGCCGGCCATCAAATCCAGCGAAACGGTTTCGCGCGTTTGACCGCCGCTGGGCAGGCTGTTGTGCCCCGAATACTTTGCCGGAAAGTCAGGATAGCCCTGAACGATGTCGGTGCTTTGAACGTGCCAGTTCCAGGTCTGCTGCGGTGTATCGCTCGAGCTCGCGGGCGGCGAAGATTCCTCTGCCGCGCCCTTAGAGCTCATCGCCATGCACAACAGACACGTCAGACCGATCGTCAATAACAACTGACCCCACCACAGCCGTGCGCTCGGAGTCATCAGCAGCATCGGACCGAGCGCTCATACATCGCGCTTTTGCTCCGAAAGATCGTCAAGCAGATGAACATCCGTGGAGCTTTTCAGATTCTGGGATATCTTTTAAGGACCTTTTTGTTAAGGTTCAACGTCGCGCCCGCAGGAGGCGTTCCGCTACTCGATCTGGCTCGTCGGCGACGCAATCGCCGCGAGCTTCGCTAGTTCTTGCGCACGTTGCGGAATGGGCCGGTGTCAAAACGCGGCTCCTTGGGCAGGTCGAGCACGCGCTCGGCGATAATGTTGCGCTGAATCTCGTCGGTGCCTCCGGCGATCGAAACCGCCGGTACCGACACCAGAATCTCCGCGATGATCCCGTCGCGCGGGCTGCCGCTACCGGTGAGCATCGCCTGCGCCCCCGTGATCAACGTGTGTACGCGGGCGGCGGCTCGGGCCACGTTGCTGGCCGCGAGCTTTCCGAGCGATCCTTCGGGCCCCTGCGGACGCCCGTGTTGCTGCGCAGCGCGCGCGCGGCGCGCGGTCCACTCCGCGGACTTCGCCATGATCATCAGCTTGGCGATCTCCTGGCGCACAACCGGATCCTTGTTTGCGCCAGTCTCCTTGGCGCGCTCGATCACCAGGTCCACCCGCCCCGCGCGTTGCGGATACCACGTGTAGGGCTGGTTTGCTTTTTCGAGCTCGGCCCGCTCCTCGGCGTGGATACGTCCGGTGCGCGACCTGCGCCTCGACGGTGAGCTCAGTCCATCGGCGCCGCGGCGCTCGTGGGCGAGCGTTGTCATCGCGATCTTCCAGCCGTCACCGACGCGCCCGACCAGGTTCTCGGCCGGAATCGTCGCGTCGGTGAAGAACACCTGGTTAAACGATGCGTGGCCGTTCATCTGCTTGAGCGGCTGCACGTCGACGCCGGGCTGTTTGATGTCGATCACGAAATACGACAGCCCCTCATGCTTGGGCGCATCCCAATCGGTCCGGGCGAGCAACAGGCCGTGGTCGGCATGATGCGCACTCGTGGTCCACACCTTCTGGCCGTTGACGATCCAATGGTCACCGTTCAAATCCGCTCTGGTGGTTGCGCCCGCGAGGTCCGAGCCGCTGCCCGGTTCGCTGAACAGCTGGCACCACGAGTCTTCTCCCGTGAGGATGCGGCGCAGGAACTTCTTTTTCTGCAGATCCGATCCATGCTCGAGCAGCGTGGCCGCCGCCAGCAGTCGCACTCCCGTTTTCGCCGCCGTCACCGCGCCCACCGCCGCGAATTCCTCTTCCACCACCCGCGCGAGAGTCACCGGTAGACCGCGGCCGTACCATGCCTCCGGCCATTGCGGCATTCCCCAGCCGGAGTCGGCAAGCTTGTTGCGCCACGCCGCCAGGGACAATTCCGGATCCCAATTGGCCGCGAGCCACTCACGCACCTCGGCTCGCACCTCGGTTTCGGTGACTTTGCTCATCACTCAAACTCCCCAGCGCTGCATCAGGAGCTCCCGGTGGTAGCTCGGTTGGCCCAGAAACACCTCAGAGCTTTTCGCGCGCTTGAACCACAGATGCGTGTCGTTGTCCCAGGTGAAGCCGATACCGCCGTGGATCTGAATACATTCGGCCGCCGTACGCAGGTAGGTTTCTGACGCCGCGGCTTTCGCCAGGCAGGCCAGCGCGGGCCACTCCGGATCGTCGATCGCGGCGGTTTGAGCCGCGCAGTACGCCGCTGACTTGGCAAGCTCCACGTCCAGCAGCAGGTCGGCGCATTTGTGCTTGATCGCCTGAAACGAACCGATTGTTCGCCCGAACTGAACCCGCAGCTTCGCGTAATCCACCGCCGAGTCGAGCATCGCTTGCGCGCCGCCCACCATTTCATTCGCCAGCGCGATGGCCGCCTGGTCGAGCGTGCGGCCGAGTGGCTTCGCGCCGTCATCCAAGGTGCCGAGCAAATCCGCATGCGCCTTGTGAAAATCGATCCGCGCGATCTTGCGAGTCGGATCCATCGCTTCCAGAAGGCGTCGTTCGATGCCGCCGGAATTCGCGCCGAGCGTGAATAGCGCCAAACCTCCATCGCCACCTTTCGCGCCTACGCGTGCGGCAACGACCAGCAGGTCCGCTATATGCCCGTCCACGACGTAGCTCTTAGTTCCGTCAAGAAGATAACCGTCGGCGACTGGCGTGGCGGCGAGCTCGATTCCGCGTGGATCCCAGTTGCCGTCGAGCTCGGTGACCGCAAGCGTCGCAAGGCGCGCGCCGCTTGCAAGGTCGGGCAACAAGCTCAATTTCTGCGCTTCGGTGCCGGCGTTCAGGATCGCATTGGCCGCGAGTACTGTGGTTGAGAAATAGGGCGCGCAAAGCAATGCGCGGCCCAGCTCCTCAGTAACGATACAAAGCTCGACCATGCCGAACCCCGCGCCGCCATATTGCTCCGGGATTTGGATTCCGGGCAGCGCGAGTTCCGCGCTCAATTGGCGCCACACCTCGGGATTGTAACCCTCGGCGGTCGCCATCAGGCGGCGAACCTCGGTCGTGGGCGATTTGTCATTCAGAAATCGCCGCAGCGCCGAGCGGAACTGCTCCTGCTCATCCGTGAACGCGAACTGGATGCGGCGCGCCGGTTCGACTCTCGATTTTTCTGATGCGCTCATCGGTTTTGAAATGCTCTCCGCCGCCAGATGCAGGAATGATCGTGTAATGCCACGAACGGGTCGCGGCTATCAATGATTGGCTGACACGGGTTATCGGGGCTTGGTGGGCTTTGTGCTTGTTTTGCTCTTTATCAGGTTACTGCCGCGCCTAGAGTCGATAGACCCAGTTTACTCGGAGCTTTGCAATCCCGAGCCTGTGGAGTGTCGATGTACGCGTGCCGAGCTTGCCCCTAGGGTTGTCCCGAAAGTCGGCCTCAGTGACCTTTGCTAAATATACTTCCGTGAACGCCATGGGTGCGCGATCGTGGGCAGGCTCGGTTTGGCAATCAACGCGATAAACGAAGCTGCACATCCATTGATCGCGTGCGCCATGAGTGTCAACCGCGCCGCCCGATTTGCGAGTGCTCTTGATCTCGATTCCTTCAATTCCAGCTTTCACGGAATTATGCGGATAGACGCCGTTGACGATCAGGTCTGGATGTCCGTTGAAGTAGGTATTCTGGGTCAAAGTTCGAGAGTGCTTTGACAAACTGGCCGTTAGCATGTCGGAGAGCATTCCGGACATATTCGCTGGCCTGAGCATGTCATCGAAACGAGTCAGTCCCTTTGACGTCAATAGCCGGTTCACGTCATAGAAAAAATCGTAGACATCCTGCATCGCCAGCGCAAAATCCTCGCGACGCAATTCGTAGAGCAGCGCCGCATCAGGATTGAACCTGTCCCGATCAACTTTGTTCCTAACAACCGCCACGCTCTAGGCTCATAGCTGGAAAAGGTCGCTGGAATCCAATTGTAAGCGCTCATTTTTCTTGCGAATCGTTCCAGTGCCCTGCAATTGCACAAGTTGTGGAATCGCGCGCTGCGCGATCCTGAAATAGCTGGGATCAAGTTCCAAACCGATGCTGTCGTATCCAACTGCCATGGCCGCAGCGATCGTCGAGCCCGCGCCCATGAATGGATCCAGTAGCACGCCGCACCCGAGCGGAAGCGAGGCGCGCACGATCTGCCGCATAAAGTTTTGAGGTTTCAGCGAAGGGTGGTCCGCGATGGCTCTCTCTTCAGCGCGAGTAGGCGATGACTGGATTACATCGCTGAAAGGCTGAAGTGACGAAATGCGGCGAAGGCCGCCCGTTTTCCACTTGCGCAAGTTATCCTGTACTCGTCCTTCGCAAGGCTTGCGGAAAAGCCCCCACGGTTCCCACCCGGACCGTGGCATTACTGAAACCTGGCTAAACTCCACATGCGCATTTTTGGGCCGGTCCCCGCCCCGAAGAGTTTGAACAAGTCGGATGATCTCGCCCCGCTTCTCAAAGCCGGCTTCTATCATGGGCAAGTAGACCAAGTGCGAGAGTAGCGGGTTGGTGGCGATGAAGATGTGGCCGCCCGGAACCAGGACGCGCATCGCGCCTTTAGCAAAGCGCTCGAAAAAAGTTCTTAACGCCCCGCGATCTGCGCCGTCAAGCACGGTGAATCTCGGAAGTGGGCTGCGTTTGCAGCCGTCGAATGCTGGCGGGATTCGCCAAACGCCGCCTTGACCTTGGCGGAGTTTTCGTTTTTCGATGTCGGTGTACTCTTTCAGGCCATACGGCGGATCGGTGACGATCGCGTGAATAGAAGCGGTTTGTCGATCCGCCATCCAGTCGAACGCATCGGACAGTTGTACGATATACGAACTTTCGGACATTTGCGCCGCCTCACGACTTTTTCGGTATACCATGGAGGACACGGGAAGCTGAACGGCGGTTCGTGTTTTATTTCTGGTTGATTGGCGCGACGGCCCACGACTGTTGAGTCATGACGAACGGATCGGCCGAGACGCTGATCTCGCCGCGGAATGGCCAGTCGAGAGCGATGATCATCACTATGACCATCGCGAGTGTCGCCGCGACCGTGGCGGTCATCGCCAGATGCATGCCGAAGTTTTCGAAACCGAACAGGTAGGTATAGCCGGTCGTGATCGCCGCGCCGAAAAAGACGATGCACCAGATCACGCCCGGAATATGTCCCTGGACTGCCGACAGCCGCGCGCTGCGCGCGTCGTAGAGCTCGTTCCATGACTTGAGCAGCTCCGCCTCGATCACCGCTTCGCCGGAATTTTGCGGATGTATCGTCGCGATCGCCGTCGCGAGGTCACGCAGCGGCTTCCATCCCTGGTCGGGCGTCTTGCCCTCGCGCTGGATCGGCCACTCCACGTCGATAACCACCTCGACGTACTTTACCAGCGCGTCGCGAATCTCCTGGCCCTTGGCATTCGGCAAGCCCGCCGTGTCGAGGTACATGCCGCCAGCGTAGTCCGATTCGTTCTCTACGATATCGGATGCCCGCGCGAAAGATTCCCACGTGGCGATCGCGATAAAGGCCAGCAGCACCGCGTACAGCACACTGATGATGGCAATGGTGAATCCGGCAAGATCGTTGTGCGCCCTGCGCAAATTGACGTGTACCAATCGATGAAAGATCATCAGTCCGCCGCACGCGGCCGCGGTGAAGAGCACGACCAGGATCGTCCCCCACAGCCAGGTTGGGTTGTTGTAGATCCAGTCGAGAATCATATTCGCCCTGACGCACTCATCGCTCTCGAGATGCCCTCCGCCGCGAGATCCGAGACTGCTCCTAATGCCATGAACAGGTTGCCCTTATCAATCATTGGCTCGCATCGTAGATCCGCATTCGATCCTTGGCGTGAAAAAAGCTCCGCAACGTGCTGGCCCGATCAAACAGGAGAGATCAGACGGAGAAATGTTGAGTTCGTGGAACAGAAACGCAAGCTTTTCAGGAACCGCGCGGTGTATTCCTGCTGCGGTGCGATCCACGCGCTCTGAGTGGTTCATGTAACTGCCGGTTTATCACACGTTGAGATCTGGTTGCCGAATCACGACTGCTGGGCTCGTGGCATCAGTGTGATGGCTCCCTCTGGGCAGGCGACTACGCAAAGCCCGCAGGCTTGGCAGGCATCGGCGCGCGGAGTGTAGGCGGTGAGCTTTCCGTGAGCGCGGCTTTTCAGTCGCCCGAAGAACGACAGGCCCCGAAAGTCCTGATCGTCGATTCGGCGTACCTCGAAGACCCCGTATGGACACACGGCGACACACTCCGCTTTCGCTTCGCAGCGCGCCCGGTCGATCCTCGGCTCATATGTATTGCGCTCGGCGCGACACTTCTCGCCGGGCCGGCGCGGGTCGCGCGCGGCTTCTCCTGCTTTCATCCGGTCAAACTGAGGGTTTATGGTCGGATGATCTGGAATTCCATCATCACTGCTCATCGTCGTCGCAGCTCCCTGGGCCGTCTGACAGGATACTAACGATTCGAGACTGGAGAAATGCCGGCGCGATTTGGCGCGGGATTAGAAGTGGCGCAGGATAGCAGTACGATCGATCTCAGAGGGAAGGTCCGTTGCGGCTCGTTGCAACAAGCGAATTGAGAACACGACATGAGCGGTAGCATCACAGAGATCCCTGTACTGATCGCCGGCGGCGGCCCGGTTGGCGTCACTCTGAGCATGGATCTCGCGCTGCGCGGGATTAAAAGCATCGTGCTGGAGCGGCGCCGGCAGATTCCGCCAAACCCGCGCTGCAACACCACCAATGCGCGCTCGATGGAGATTTTCCGCCGCCTGGGATGCGCCGACGCGGTGCGCGCCGCCGGATTGCCGCCCGACTACAATACCGACGTCATCTATATGACCAGTCTGAGCGGTCATGAATTAACGCGCTACCGTCGCGCAACTCCGGCCGATTACAAAAGCGGAACCGCCAAAGGCATCGCCTCGGATTGGCCGACTCCCGAGCCGCAGCATTTCATCTCGCAGCTCTATGTAGAGCCGGTCTTGCGCAAGCACGCGGTCGAGGCGCACGGCGTCGATCTGCGCGAAGGATGGGAATACCTCTCGATGACGCAGGACGCGACCGGCGTCAGTGCTACGGCGCGGGAGGTCGAAACCGGCGAGGAGACTACGTTTCGCGCGCAGTACCTGGTGGGCGCCGACGGCTCCAACAGCATCGTCCGCCGCGACATCGGCGCACGCCTGGAAGGTATCCCGGAGCTCGGCCGCAATTGCTCGACCTTCGTACGTTCACCGGACATCAAGAAGCTCTGCGCCAGGATGCCCGGATGGATGTATCGCGCGGCGGGCGGCGGTGTGCTGATCGCGATCGATGGCGAAGATTTGTGGCTCCTGCACACCACGGTTCCGCGCGGCGAGGATTTGGCAACGTTCGATCCTGAGCCGGCGATGTTCCGGATGATCGGGCAGCCATTCAAATACGAGATCGTCGGCCAGGCACGCTGGATCCCGCGGGCGATGCTCGCGAACAAATTCCGCGAGCGTCGAGTCTTCCTCGCCGGCGACGCCGCGCATATCTGGATTCCGATGGGAGGTTTCGGCATGAACGCCGGCGTCGCCGACGCGATCGCGGTCGGCTGGCGTATCGCCGGCGTGGCGCAAGGATGGCTCGACCCGAAGATTCTCGACAGCTACGAGATCGAGCGCGCTCCGATTGGCGAGAAGGTCGCCTCGCAGGCGGTCAAATGGATGCACGCTTTCGCCTGGGTCAGCAAAGAAAGCGCCGAATGTCTTGCACAGCTCGAAGCGAGCGAGGCGGCGCGAAAGGAATTCGGCCAGAAGATCTGGGAACTGACGGTCAACGAATTCGATTGCCCCGGCTTCCAGCTCGGCTACTACTACGCCAACTCACCGGTTATCGATCAGGATGGAACCGAGCCGCCGCCGTTCTCGGTCGAGAAGTATGTCGAGACCTCATGGCCCGGCGTCCGGCTGCCGCATATCTGGCGCGCGGACGGCCAATCGATCTTTGATCAGCTCGGTCCCGCGTTCACCCTGTTGCGCGTCGGAGCGCATCCGCCGAGCGGCCGCGCACTCGTCGTCGAGGCCGAATCGCGCCGTATCCCGATGACCGTGCTCGACGTTCCTGAAGCCGAGGCGGTCAAGAAATATGAGGGGTACGACCTGGTGCTGGTGCGCCCCGATCAACACGTCGCATGGCGCTCGAAGGAAGAACCCTCGAATCCGGACGCGATCCTCGATCGTGTCACGGGTGTGCTGATGCCAGAGCGAAAAGTAGAGGTGGCAATTGCCGAGCGCGTTGCCGGAGGCTTCCTCTTCGGCGAAGGGCTCCGCGCGATCGGCGACCGCCTGGTCTTCTCCGACATGATCGGGCGCAAGGTCCTCGAGTTCGATACGAAGACATCAAGCCTGAAGACGATGTTCGAAATGCCGCAGCAGCCCAACGGCTTGGGCGTCCTGCCAGATGGCCGTCTGGTTATCACCTCGATGTTCGACGCCAAGCTCTACGTGACCAATGGGCAGGCGCTCGAGGAATATGCCGACCTCAGTTCGATCGTTACGGGCTACCTGGGCGATGTCGTCGTCGACGCTCACGGCCGGCTGTATGTCGACGATATCGGAGCGCGAGTCTTTCATGGAGAGGCGCCGGCGCAGAAGAAAGGAAGGCTGATTCGCGTCGACGGACCGGGCCGCTTCAAAGTTGTGCTGGAGAATCTGCTGTTCCCTAACGGTCTGGTTATCTCCCCGGATGGCCAGATGCTCTACCTCGCCGAGACGATGACGGGCCGCGTCGTGCAATGCCGAATCTCGCTCGAAGGAGATCTCAGTGAACCCCGGCCGTTCGTAGGTCTTACAACTGACGGCATGACGGGCGATCGCGCCGGCGGCGTCTGGGCGTGCTGCCCGATGGGTGACGAGGGCGTCATGCGTTACGATTCCGCGGGCCGACTGACGGCGCGCATCGTCACCCCGGGCGGCCAACCTGTCGCATGCGCATTGGCGGGCGCAAATCAGGATGAGCTCTGGATCGTCGGCTTCCAGACGCTCCCCGCCGGCGTCAATCTCTTCGACGCGATGCGAAAGTGCGAGACCAAAGGCCTACTTTGGCGCGCCAAAGTCACGCCGCGGTCCTAGGCGAATCACATCCTGTCGGAAAGAACTGCGCCGTCTTTGATGACCATCCGAAGTTTGCGCAGAGCGCTGATGTCGGTGGACGGGTCTGCGTCGAGCAGGATCAGGTCTGCGAGTTTTCCCGGCGCGATCGTTCCAATAGCGTCCGTCCCAAGATGCTCGGCGGCGTCTTTGGTGGCCATCTTCAGAATTGCCAGCGGCGCGATTCCCGCCGCTGCAGAGCGCTCGGTTTCGACGATCGTGTTTTCGCCGAACTTGCCGAATCCGCAGAAGCTGTCGGTGCCGAGTGCTATTCGCACGCCCGCCTCTGAGATCCGTTTAAGGTTGGCATATCTCACCGCGGCAGCTTGCTCTTCAAACCCGAGCAACCAGAGCGTGGGGACGTAGGAGGCGCGATTTCGCAGCAGCAACTCGATCACGCGGTCGTCACTGAGTTTGTGTTCCATGATTCCGTGTTCGAGTCCGTCCGCGCCGGCTTCGAGCGCCTCGATCGCGGCTTCTTGATCGACGGTATGCACGGTGGCTTTGAGGTTGTGCCTGTGCGCCTCGTCTATTATTGCGCCCAGAACTTCGCGCTCGATTCGGAGAATCTGGACATTCAGTCCCAGCGCTTCGGCTTTGAAAAAATACGGTTCTCCGTGCCTGCATCCGCCCTGATGAACGATCTTGATCGCGTCGACCTTCTTCTCGGCCATGCGCCGCACCGCTTCGCGCACTCGCTCGGGCGAGTCGGCCACGATGGTTGCGCGATCGCGGACCCACGGATTTTGACCATAGATGGTGGTTGCAGGATGGCTGCCCGGCGCGGCGAACGCGGCGCCGGTCGCGAACAGGCGCGGGCCGGTCAAGTCTCCGTTCGCGAGCATTGTGCGCACCCGCAGGATGTCTTCTTGCGAGTCCCCGACCGATTTAACCGTCGTCACGCCCGCCGCGAGGAAGTCGCCCAGGCGTTTCGGCAGTTCATGTTCGATATCGGCCGCCATCGTCGCCTCATCTTTTGCGGTCCACATGTTGAGAAGATGAACGTGACAATCGATGAGTCCGGGCATCAGAAATCGTCCGCCCGCATCAATCTCCCGCGCAGCCGGGACGGTCGCATTGCCGACGAAGGTTATCCTGTTGCCGGCGACTGCGACGCTGCAGAGTCCTTCTCGCACCGACGAGCCGTCAAAGACTCGGGCGTTTTTAATCAGGAGGTCACACGCGACGCGGTTTTTATCTGGCATAACGATTCTCCGAACGGCGCTTGAATTATCGCGCGCTGAAATTCGCCTCATTCGAGGCGCTTCAGAAAGTCGCGCAGCACGCGATCCCATTTCTGCCAGTCGGCGCCGCTGGCGGTTCAGGGTTCGCTGTCGGGCAACTCGGTGTTGCTGCTGCTGGTGCAAAATTGCGGTGCAGTCGGCGGACTGGACGGGCAGCCGGAGCCGTTTTTAGAATCTGCCATCGGTACATTCCAGTTTGCGTTGTTTGGAAAGCAGACCGGTGTCGGACGAGCGGCCAGCCCTTGTCCCTCAGCCTTGAATCCCGCTGGCAGAGTGAACGAGAATCCGTAAGCACCGCCCGCCTTCGCGGCGCCCGGTGCAACAGTTGACACAAAGTAGTCTGGGTAGTCGATGTCCTTGACCGCCCAGCTACAGATAGCGCTGTTGTCCGCCTGGCAATCATTCATCAGGTAGCCGTCGGGATCTCCCGGTTTGTTGCTGCTCACGCATTGGCTGCCGTTCCAGGT
>JBAPSR010000072.1:0-7688 GCA_049281755.1 Binataceae bacterium (SeqCode) | reverse complement strand
CGGCCTGCGCGCCTTCGAGGATCAGGAACTCGAAGAGCGTCCGGTCGTCATGCTCCGGAACTCCCCATTCGCGGTCGTGGTAGAGGATGTCGAGGTCGCTTTTCGCCCACGAGCATCGGACCCGATCAGCATCGCTTTTGGTCATAGCGGCGAAAGTTTTAGCATTGCCGCGTCTGGGGTGCACATAGCGGGCGGATGGCTTCTGAGGTTATCGGCGTGCCGAGACGGGCGCGTCGCGACGCGCGCCTACGAATTCAAATTCGCGCCCATTTCAGAGAGCTCGAACGCGCCTGTCTTCGTAGGGGCGGCTCGGGAGCCGCCCGCCTTCGCGCAGCCTGTCGCCACATACCAAGTTTCATCCCGGTGACAGATCGGCCGGGGCACCTGAAGGCTCAGGATGACAACAAATCCGGCGCAGGGAAGAAAATCGACACCCCGTTTCCGCGAGCGGGGTCCGGCCGGCCATCGGGGGAGGCGTGCCGCGGGTGCTTTTTTCTTTTCGACCCCCCTTGATACAAGTTGTGCGGATTGATACGTCAATTTGTAGGATTTAGTCTGAATGGGCCCAAGAGAGAAAAACAAACTATCTCTCCGAAGGCAGGGCAGGGCAGGGAGGTCATAAAATGCTAAAGCGTAGATGGGGACAGACGCTTTGTACGATCGCATCCTGTCTCGCTTCACTGATGATTGCGTCGGCGGGGGCTCGGGCCGAGGTGAAGCCGGGGGAAGTGATCGGGGCGCAAAACGCAACTCAGGTCAGGCAGCTCGTATCGCCCGGTGTTTACTACGCCGTGACGCACGGGATGCGCATGAATATCGTCGCACCGGACCGGATCGAATGGCCGCCGCCATACAAAGAGGCGACCGAGAAATACTCGGGCCAGGTTCGGCTAAGCGAAGACCGCCGGACGGTGGTCGGTTACGTGGCAGGGCAGCCGTTTCCGTTGATCGACACGAATGATCCCGACGTCGCGATCAAGCTGGTGTGGAACAACGTGTTTCGTCCAATTTCGACCGACGACTACGATCTGCGCTTCTACGATTGCCAGACCGAGTACATCAAGCCGGGGCAGGAGCAGCGGATTATCGACGATATCGAGATCGGGCATTACGCCGGTTACGACCTGGTCGGGCGCACGGAAGTTGATCCGCTGCCGATCGATCCGGACTACCGGACCACGGGCCGGATGTGGCTGTTCGCGCTGTATCCGATTCTTGCGCCGCAAGATTCTCGCGGGCAGGGACTCATACGGTGGCGCTACGCCGATCCGAACAAGGGCGACGACAGTTGGGACTGGCAGCCCGGAACCCGCCGCGTGCGCAGGCTCAACGAAGCGATGATGAGCTCGGCCACGGGCACGCAGACCTATGACCCGGATCATTATTCCGGCTTCAACCCGAAGACCGAACAGTACAACTACCGGTTTCTCGGGCAGCGCGAGTTGCTGGCCAGCGTTCACGCGGCACACTCGCCGGAGATGACCTGCCCCTATGATGGCGGCGGGACGGCATGCCCGGAAGATTGGGAGATGCGCCGGATGTATATCGTCGACGCGATCCCGCGGCGCAACATGAAGGGCGCGCCCTCGGCCCTGGATCGCGACACGGTGATCTATCTGGACGCCGAGGCGTGGTTCGAGCCGTATATCGACACTTACGACCAGAAGGGACAGCTCTGGCGCGCGCACATCTACTGGCTGACCTATCGCGATCGGCCTGTTCCAGACGCCCGCGTGGCGGTCTATCCGTTCAAGCGCGAGTTCGTGGTGGGAGCGGCATCGATCGACGTGCAGGGCAACATCTCGACGATGTGCTACCTGCCCGGGCAGCATACGCCGGAGCGCGAATGCTGGTACATCAACATGGGCGCGGTCTCCAAGGATTTCTGCACGGTGAAGGCGATGGTCGCGGCGGCTCCGTGACGAGAGCCTGATCGTAAAATCGCGAATGCGCGACGGCGCGGAGGAGACCATCCTCCGCGCCGTTTTCTTTTCACGCGGCGCAATCTCTACAAACAGGTCCGGAGATGACAACCCGCTCTAATCCAAGCATTAGAATTTTTTCGCACGTATTTCAGTCTCAATAGGCCAAAACTAATTTGAGCAGACTCTAGGTCTTATGGAGGTCCTTCGGATGCTCAACCGGGTGCTAACCAGAGGTGTTTTTACTGGCGCACTAGCGACGTTTCTCATCGCCGCCGGATCGCTATGCTCCCAGGCCGCAGTTAAACCGGGAGAAGTAATCACTCCCGCCAACGCCACATCGGTCAAAGACGTCGTCACTCCCGGCGTCTATTACATGGTCACGCACGGGATGCAAATGGACATCGTGCCGACCCAACGGATCGATTGGCCGCCACCGTACAAGGATGCGACCGAAAAATACTCGTCGCAGGTGCGCCTGACCAGTGACCATCGTTCACTGATCGGCTACGTGGCAGGACAGCCATTTCCGCTGATCGATGCGAACGATCCTTTCGTCGCGAGCAAGGTCATGTGGAACAACGTGTTTCGTCCGATCCAGAGCGACGATTATGACCTGCGCTTCTTCGACTGCCAGATCCAATACATCCGCCCGGGCAAGTCGCAGAACATCATCAACGACATCTGGGTTGGGCATTACGCGGGCTATTCGCTGGTCGGACGCACCGAGGTCGAGCCGCTGCCGACAGATCCCGACTTCAAGATCAGCAACCGGATGTGGCTGTTCGCGCTGTATCCGATTCTCGCCCCGGCTGATGCGTACGGCACCGGCCTGCTGCGCTACCGCTACGCCGATCCGACGCGCGGCGATGATTCGTGGGACTGGAATCCGGGATCGCGCCGAGTGCGCCGGCTGAACGAAGCAATTTTGAGCTCGGCCACCGGGACGCAGCAGTTTGATCCCGACCACTATTCAGGCTTCAACGCCAAGACCGAGTTCTACGATTACAAATTTCTGGGCGACAGGGAGATGCTGATGTCGGTGCATGCCAAGCATTCCCCGGAAGTCACCTGCCCGACTGACGGCGGCGCCTCGGCGTGTCCGGAAAATTGGGAGATGCGTCACGTGTACGTCGTCCAGGCTACTCCTCGCCGCGACCTTGGTGCGGCAGGCGGCGCGCTGGACAAAGAGTCGGTAATCTATATCGACAGCGAAGTCTGGTTCGATCCAATGGTCGATACTTATGATCGGCAGGGTCAGCTCTGGCGCTCGAACGTTTATTGGCTGGCGTATCGCGATCGGCCGGTGCCGGACGCGCGCGTCGCGATCTATCCGTTCAAGCGCGAATTCGTAGTTGGCGCGGATCGGGTGGACATGCAGGGCGGAATCTCGACGATGTGCTATCTGCCCGGGCAGAACACGCCCGAACGCGAATGCTGGTACATCAATATGGGTGCGGTCGATAAGGATTTTTGCTCGATAAAAGCGATGGTCGCCGCTGCACCGTGAAGAAATTCTGATGTGAGTTTTGTGCGCGCAAGCGGCGCGGAGCCAATAAAGCTCCCGCGCCGCTTGTTTTTTGCCAATCTTGACCGGCATTCAATCCGATCCGCCCCGGCAATCGTACCTAATGCATGTAAGGAAGATTTTTCGCGCATATTTTCAAATGCGCCCGGGCAAGTCTTGTCGCCCTGATGATAGGGTTACAGAAGGTTAATTTTTTGTTCGAGGAGGTTTCTCGGATGCTCAAGCGGGTGTTAGCCAGAGTCTCGCTCGCTGGCGCGGTCGCGATTTTAGCGATCGCCGCGGTCTCGCCGCGCGCGTCAGCAGCGTCAGTAAAACCGGGGGATGTGATCACCCCGCAGAATGCGGCTACGGTCAAGGATGTAGTTGGTCCAGGCGTCTATTACATGGTCGCGCACGGAATGCAGATGGACATCGTCCCGACCACGCGGATCGATTGGCCGCCGCCGTACAAGGATGCGACCGAAAAGTACTCAGCGCAGGTGCGGCTGACCAGCGACCATCGTTCGCTGATCGGATACGTTGCGGGACAACCGTTTCCACTGATCGATTCGAACGATCCGTACGTGGCCAACAAGATCATGTGGGACAACGTGTTCCGTCCAATCCAGAGCGACGATTACGATCTGCGTTTCTATGACTGCCAGATCCAGTACGTGCGCCCGGGCCAGTCGCAGCGCATTATCAATGACATCTGGGTCGGCCACTATGCGGGTTATTCGCTGGTCGGACGCACCGAGGTCGAGCCGCTGCCGACCGACCCGGACTTCAAGATCACCGGCCGCATGTGGTTGTTTGCATTGTATCCGATCCTTGCTCCGGCCGATGCGTACGGAGAGGGACTCATTCGTTACCGCTACATGGATCCGAAGCGCGGCGACGACTCGTGGGACTGGAACCCCGGTACGCGGCGCGTGCGCCGGTTGAATGAGGCGATCCTGAGCTCCGCAACCGGGACGCAGACGTTCGACCCGGATCATTATTCCGGGTTTAACGCCAAGACCGAGTTCTACGATTACAAGTTCCTGGGCGACAAGGAGATGCTGATGTGCGTGCATGCTAAGCATTCTCCGGAAGTCACCTGCCCGACTGATGGCGGGGCCTCGGCGTGTCCGGAAGACTGGGAGATGCGCCACGTTTACGTCATCAACGCGACGCCACGGCGCGACCTGGGCGAGGCCGGTGGTGCGCTGGACAAGAACTCGATCATCTACATCGACAGCGAAGTGTGGTTTGATCCCTTGGTGGATACCTATGATCGTCAGGGACAGCTCTGGCGTTCCAATATCTACTGGCTGGCATATCGCGACCGGCCGGTGCCGGACGCGCGCGTCGCGATCTATCCGTTCAAGCGCGAGTTCGTGGTTGGCGCGAGCCGGGTGGACATGCAGGGCGGAATCTCGACGATGTGCTATCTGCCCGGGCAGAACACGCCCGAGCGCGAATGCTGGTACATCAACATGGGTGCGGTCGACAAGGACTTCTGCACAGTGAAGGCGATGGTCGCTGCGGCGCCGTGATGACGGTCTGAAAACGCAATTCAAACGAAAATCGGCGCGGAGCCCAAAAGCTCCGCGCCGATTCCTTTTATTACTCGACCGTCACCGATTTCGCGAGGTTGCGCGGTTGATCGATATCGGTGCCGCGTTCGGCCGCCACATGGTATGCGAGCAGTTGCAACGGAATGGTCATCAGCACCGGCGTGAGCATCCGGTTGGTCGCCGGAAGCTCGAGCACCTCAGTCGCGACCGAGCGCAGCTCGTCGGTTGCGTGGTCGGTCACCGCGATAATCTTTCCGCCGCGTGATTCAACCTCGCGCAGGTTCGAGAGCATCTTCTCGAACAGGTCGTCGTTCGGAATCAGCACCACGACCGGTACCGTCTCATCAATTAGCGCGATCGGGCCGTGCTTCATGAAGCCGGCGGGAAAGCCCTCGGCATGGATGTAGGATATTTCTTTCAGCTTGAGCGCGCCTTCGAGGGCGACCGGATGGTTGATGCCGCGGCCGATGTAGATGAAATCGCGCGCGGACGCGTACTTGCGCGCGATCCGCTCGATCTCGGGCTCGAGCGCGAAGATCGCTTTCATCTGTGCGGGAATCGCGAACGCCGGTGCGAGCAGCGCCTCGGCCTCGGCGGGGTTAAGGCGCCCCATCCGGGCCGCCAGGTGAATCGCGAACAGATAGAACGCCTCGACCTGCGCGATGAAGCACTTGGTCGTGGTCACGCTGATCTCGGGACCGCATCGCGTGTACAGCCGCGCGTGCGCGCGCCGCGCGATCGACGAATCGAGCGTGTTGCTGAGCGCGATCACCTGCGCGCCCCGGCGCACGCCTTCCTCCATCGCGGCCAGAGTGTCCGCGGTCTCGCCCGATTGCGAGATCGCGATCATCAGCGTGCGCGAATCGATCGGTGCGCGGCGATAGCGGAACTCGGAGGCGAAGTCGGCCTCGACCGGAATTCCGGTCAGCTCCTCGATCATGTATTTCCCGATATTCGCCGTGATCCACGAAGCTCCTTCGCTCACCATCACGATTCGTCCGATCGCGCCGGGTCCCCCAGCGGGCAAAAGCTCCTCGTCGAAGCGCACCTCTGACGATCCGGCGATCGCGCGATCGGCCAGCGTGTCGATCCACGCCTGCGGCTGCTCGCTGATCTCCTTGCGCAGATAATGTTTGAAGCCGCCCTTGGTCGCGGCGACAGCGTCCCATTCGATATGGCGCGGGCTCCGCGTCACGGGCGTGCCGTCGAACTTCATGATCCGCGCGCCATGCGCGGTGATTTCCGCAAGCTCGCCGTCGTCGAGCACCACCGTCGAGCGCGTGTGATTCAGGATCGCTGGGATATCGGACGCGACGAAATTCTCGCCCTCGCCAAGTCCCAGAACCAGCGGAGTCGCGGTCTTCGCCGCGACCAGCTTATCGGGCTCGGTCTCCGACAAGACCACGATCGAGAATGAGCCGCGCAGGTCGCCGACTGCGCGTCTGACCGCCTCAGTCAGCCCGAGTCCGGCCTTGATGCGCTCTTCGATCAAATGGGAAATCAGCTCGGTGTCGGTCTGCGAACGAAGCCGATGGCCCCGCGCGAGCAGCGCGGTGCGCAGCTCGAGATAGTTCTCGACAATCCCGTTGTGAATCACGGCGACCGGACCGGCCTTGTGCGGATGCGCATTCTCCTCGGACGGGCGGCCGTGGGTGGCCCAGCGCGTGTGTCCGATACCGATCTGCCCGGCAAGCGGAGCGTCGGCCAGGCGAGCGCGCAGATTGGCAAGCTTGCCGGCCGCGCGGCGAATCTCGAGCTTGCCGTTGCGCACGATCGTCGCGACCCCGGCCGAATCGTAACCGCGGTATTCGAGACGAGCCAAGGCGTCGATCAGGATTGGATAGGCGTCAGCCGCTCCGACGTATCCGATAATTCCACACATGATGATCCCCCCTCCGCAGCAGTTGCGGAGATAGCGTTGCGCCGCACTTTCGCGCGGCAGTTTCGGGAATCACGAAGACCGAACCGGCATCGGCGCGTCCGCGCGCGATCCGGAACTGAAGAGGATGATCAATGCGGGAGAGTTTGTATCTTTCCGTCAGGGCATGTTGCCCTGCCACTCAAGGCGGCTTTTGTCACGCGGTCACCCGCGTGGTTTGTTCGCCTTTTTCGGCCGTGGAACCGGGAAGCCATCCGCCGAGTCTTTCGATGATGCTTCCACCTCGTCAACTCGGATTGAGTCAACAATCCGAGTCCTGGCGCTACTCTCGTCCGATGCGTTCAATCAGCTCGACCATCACCTCGACAGAAATTACGGCTTCGTTTCCCTTGCAGAAGATTATCCCCGCCCGCGCAATCTGGCACAAGTGCGGTATTTTTGGTGGTCCGAGTGGAGGCAGAGTTCGATCGCCTCGCGGATATTCTGCAGAGCTTTTTCGCGGGAGTTCCCTTGACTGACGCAGCCGGAAATCACGGGACATTCCGCGACCAAAATACCGTCTTCGCCCGGGGTCAAGATAACTGGCAACTCCATCGTTCCGGTGATACCAGCCTTTATAGGTAGCCGCTAACGACGAAGCGGCGCGTCATTTGGTGGTGGTCTTGGATGCGTGACTCGTCGAGCCCGTGCCGTCGTCACCGTGGCGTTTGCGCCAGGTCGCCATCCAGCCGGGTTTTTCGCGTTGCGGATGATGCGACATCACGAGCGCGCCGTCCGGAACCTCGCGAATAATCGTCGTGCCCGAGGCGACGTAGACGTCG
>JBAPSR010000071.1:0-4754 GCA_049281755.1 Binataceae bacterium (SeqCode) | reverse complement strand
ACCGAGAACAACCTGGTGATTATCACCGGCGAAGATGGCTCGCGCACCGCGCACGTGGTGCTGGCGGGCCGCCTTGCGATGACGCTGCCGCTCGATTCGCCCGACGCGGCGCGCGAGGCTGCGGCGTTCGTCGCGGATAACTATGAGCGCTACCGCGCGCGGCCGATAATACGCGGCGAGCTCGAAGCGATGACGATCGTCGCGCGATGGCTCCACGAGCGGGTACCCGACGAAGGCCGCCTGGTCTATCTAACCGACGCCCGCCTCGACCCCGCCGCGCTCAGCGGATGATCGTGGTTGCTCGCCAACTCTGAGGGCTGAACACCTCTCTTTTGTGAGGCTGTCGATAAATGCCGAGCTTGTCTGTCATCCTGAACGGAGGCTGCCGGAGTGAAGGAACTCCGCGAAGCGATTAGTGCGCAAAGCCTATGATGGTTGCACTAATCGCTTCGCGGAGATCCTTCGCCTGCAGCTCAGGATGACAGCAACTGAGCGCCTGCGAGAAAATCGACAGCCTCTTTGTCCAAGGAGGTCATTTATTCCGCAGTCCACCAGTTGTGCAACGCGCTCCATCCGACGAGAACTCAGCCTTTCAGATTTTCCGCGAACAGCGCGAGCGTATGCGCCCACGCGTCTTTGGCTGCGGCCGCGTTGTACACGTCGGGGCGGGTGTCGTTGAAGAAGCCGTGCGAGCAATCAGGATAGATCTTCACCGCGCCTTTCTTCCCGTACTTCTTCAGATCGGCGGCGAGCCGATCAACGTCCTTGCGCTGAATCCATCCGTCGTTCGCGTCGTACGCATAGAAGATCGGGCATCCGAGCTTCGCGATTTTGTCGTCGGCCGGAATCTCGCCGTAGAACGGCGCGGTCGCGGCGAGCTCGCTCGACTCGCACGCGAGCAGCAGCGCGTAGCCGCCGCCCATGCAGTAGCCGGTGATTGCGATGCGGCTGGTGTGGGTCCGCTTTTGCGCACGAATCCATCCGAGCGACGCCTTCAGATCCGCGATCCCGTCGTCCATCTTGAGCCCGCCCATCAACTGCGCCGCGGTATTCGCGTCGCTCGCGACCTTGTGTCCCTGGCGCGAGTAGAGGTCGGGCGCGACGGCAACGTAGCCTTCGCGCGCGAAGCGCCGCGCGATATCCCTGATGTGGCCGTTGAGGCCCCACCATTCCTGCACCACGATAACCGCAGGGCAGGGTGCACCGTCGGCGGGCTCCGCGCTAAATGCGTTGATCGTGCACGCAGGCCCCGCAAAACTGACTTCGTGTTCGAGAATTTGTGCATCCGCCATCGTCATGAACCTCGAATGCGGCGAGCGTCGCGCCCCCCGGTTCCACCACCCGAACTATTCGGCCACGTTAACCGGGATGAAGCCGGTCGATTTGTTGCGCAGCCTGATCTGCAGGAAATTTCCGGTGATGCCGATCACATGCACGTACTTTCTGCGCTTCACCTGCGCGATGACGGCGCTGGTCTCGTCCGGATTCTGGTAAACCGCCGAGTTCTTGGTCAGCAGGAAAAGCTTGTTGAGCGGCTTGATCACCGGCGCCCCGGCAGCGCCCGCCGCCGGAGACGGTTGCGCCACGGCGGTAGGCTGATCGGCGGAAACCGCAACCCCGGAGCTGTCGGCGACGACCTTCGGATCGATCGCGCGCGCCGCCGCCATCTCGGCTTCACCCTCGCTTTGGCGGCCCGGTTCGCTTTCGAGCAAATTGGCGAGCGCCAGATGCGCCTCGGCGTTGCGCGGGTCGAGCCCGAGCGCGGTGCGAATTTCGGATTCGGCGTCGACCGGACGGCCTTCCTTGCGCAGCGTGTTTGCCAACTGGAGGTAATAATTTCCGCGCGTCGGATCGAGCACGATCGCGGCGCGATACTGTCCCTCGGCAAGGCGATCCTGTTCCTGATCGAGGTACAAGTTGCCGAGCGCGACATGCGCGGCGGGATTTTTCGGATCGAGCTCGATCACTTTCATGAACTCGACCTGCGCGGGGCCGGGCTTGTGCTCGAACACGTACAGGTTGCCCATCGCGACGTGTACGCGCGGGTCGTTGGGCGCGAGCTTCTCGGCGTCGGCGTAATCCTTTTCCGCATCGGCAGTCTTGTTGCTCTGCATTGCGGAATCGCCCGCCTGCAGATAGTCGTCCACGCCTTTGTGGCTGCATCCCGCCACGAGGACTATCGCCAGTGCGGCGGCGCCGAGCGCGGGGCCGCACCGCAGCATCAGATTTCGATCAGCTTTCCCCATCGCAGAGTCCCCTTCGCATCAAGTGCAATTCGCAAGTCAGCTCATAGCGCGCGGACGGCGCAAACGCGGCTCCTCAAATGAGTTGAGACTCGTTCTTAAATCCTGTCAAGTGAGAAGCTTTTTGAATATCGATCCTGATGTGCCATTCCCGCGCGTGGCTATATCAGCACGCCACGGTAATCGAGCCATCTTGTGCCAAGCGCGAGTCAGATCTCACTTGCGCCAACGCTGCTCGAACACCACGGTGCCCTCTACGTCGATCTGTCCGGTCAGTGACATTCCATCCTGGCCAATCCAGCTCGTGGTTTTCACGACCACCTTGCCAATTGACGGCAACCTGAGCGCTATCGTTGTGTTTGCGTCGACCGCGGCTCCCTCTGGATGCGCATCGGTCACGCAGGCGCGCGCAATGTGATCCATCTCAAACGAGCCGCCATTGATCATGTTGCTAAGCTGATGCGAACCCGTGATCACGCTGGTGCGGCCGGTCGCGAGATCGCGCTCGATCGTCCATCGCGGCGTCATCGCGACGGCGAGCGGCGAGCGGTTGATCGCCGTGTCGGGCCGGCTCACTTGAACGTGATGGTTGTTTTCTTTGGGCGGCGGAGCGACCGGAATTCTCACATGCGAGCCACGCCGGCCCCCTGAATAGATGCGAATCACCGGATTGGTTCGGGTCGGAAAGATGCGCGGAAAATCCGAGCAGGAAATGCTCACGCGCAGCCGATGCCGCCGCGCGACCAGGTACGACGTCGCCACCATCGCAACGCGCATGTCGATGATCCGTCCCGAGGGAACCGGCTCGGGAGTCTCAAGCGAATTACGATACCCCGCCTTCAGCCATCCGGTGCTGATCAACGAGGAGCTGCCATCCGGCGCAACGTCACACAGCTTTACCACCAGGTTTACGTCGTCGCCGCGTTCGACCGCGATCTTGATCAGCGCCTCGGCCGATCCGCTTATCTCGAGGTCGGATTGCTGCGGCGCGCCGGTGAAAGCCACGGAGGCGAGATCGTCGTGATTCTGATCCAGCGGCAGACCAACGCCGAGCGCCGTCGGATCCCACAACCCAGCATGCGTGCCGACCGACGCTCGCGCCTGGTAACGCTCGCTGGTCTCGTCGGCCGCCGGGTCGGTGCTCAGATTTTGCTTCGCGCCCAGGTAGTAGTTGCTGAAAGTGGTTCGCGGGACCGGCCATTTTCGCTCGCTG
Source organism: Binataceae bacterium (SeqCode) (assembly GCA_049281755.1). Lineage (GTDB taxonomy): Bacteria > Desulfobacterota > Binatia > Binatales > Binataceae > JBARDN01. Next base: position 1,298 of record JBAPSR010000071.1, on the reverse strand, counting down.
CGCCATCGATTGGCGCCGCCCTGTACGAAGTATGTGACCGCCGGCTCGCGATCGATTCCGTTGTCCTGATTCTTCAGCCAGCGGTCGAAGAAGCGCAACATCTCGCGCAGATAGTCAACCGGCTCATGAGGCGAAAGATCGGGCAACGTATGCATCCACGGCCCCATCAGGAGTTTCTTGTGGGCGCTCCCAAGCTGCTCATACACCCGCGTCATCGCTTCCGGAAAAATGTCGCGCCATCCGCCGATCACAAACGCCGGAATCTTGATTTGAGAACAGTCAACCGTGCGCGACTGCCAGTACTCATCGTGCGAGGGATGATCCTGCCATGGAAAAATATACGGCAACGCATGCTCGAGGCGCTGCTGCCAAATTCGGTACCACCGGCCCGCCGGATCGACCAGCGTCGGCGGCATCAGGTTCATCGCGAGCATGAACGATCCCCAGGCGCCAAAAGACGGCAGGCAACTCAAGCATCCGCCCGAGTAGAGATAGTCAAGGTAGATGTCGTTGGTGCCCATGATCGGCACGATCGCCTTGAGATGCGGCGGCTGCTCAAATGCAACCTTCAATGACGAGATGCCTCCATACGACATGCCGAACATCCCGACGTTTCCGTCGCACCACGATTGCGCCGCGATCCATTCGACCGCTTCGGCGCCGTCACGTCCCTCGCCGCGATCCATCGCCTCGTGAACAATTCCGTCGGAGCTGCCGAGTCCGCGAAAATCGATCAGCAGGACCGCATAGCCGCGCGCCGCGAAATAGCGGCGCGGAAATTCATTCATCGCCCCGATCAGATCGTCCTTGTGATACGGGTAAAAGCTGAGCAACGCTGGAAATGCGCCGTCGGCGTTGGGGCGATACAGATCCGCCGCTAATGTCGTGCCGTCGCGCAGCGCAATCATAAGGTTGCGATCGACTTTGACCTCATACTTCTCATCGTTCATTCGTCCGTCCTCCGATCTCCAGCACCGTGTCCGGCGTCGATTTCCACCGCCGAGCTTCTATCTTGCGGTTTACATCGTCAAGGAAAATGGACAATTGTTGCTCCTCCAACTTGAAGGACGAGTAGCCGAATCCCGCTCCGCTGCCAGATATGCGGCAGGCCCCCGCGGTTTCCGTTATTCGGCTGGTGCGTTATAGAGTGTCGCCGTGCGCGTAATTCTGATTGCAGCCAAAGAGCTTGGCCTGGCCAAGACCCGGCTTGGTTCGGCGATGCCCGAAGACGAGCGCGGCGCTCTGGCCGAGGCGATGTATCGCGACGTGCTGGCGGCGGCGCTCGGCTCGCACGCGGC
>JBAPSR010000070.1:0-7219 GCA_049281755.1 Binataceae bacterium (SeqCode) | reverse complement strand
TTGGGCGCGGGATCGACCGTGCGAATCAGCATCGCGATATGCTCGGCGTCGCGAATCATCGGCGCCGCCGCATAAGCATCAGCCTGCCGGGTAAATTCCTCCCGCACCAAATCTTTATGTGCCACTTTAATTTCCTCCGCGCCCCCGCGCCCGTCTCCAATTCTGCGCGCCGAGCAATCCACCGATCAAGCACCCGCCCGCCGACGCGGTTCTTGGAATACCGGGGCTGTCGATAAACATCAGTTTTTGTGTGTCATCCTGAACGGAGGCCACCGCCGCAGTGAAGGATCTCCGCGGATCCTGCCCTGAGCGAGGCCGAAGGGGCTCAGGATGAAAGCAACGAGCGTTCGCGAGAAAACCGCGCCCTCCCTCAGGGAGGTGCCACTGGCACCCGGGCGACGCGGCGCGATGCTTGCTCATTTGGCAAGCATCGTGACGCGCGGGTGAGCGTGCTGACTCTGCGATTCCCGCACGCAGATGACGCTTCGCGTCAGCCGACGGGCCGTCGGCGGCCACTGGCAGAAACCACCGCACATCACGCGCACGTCATTATCGACCGCCATGCTCGCTCGACTCCAAGGTTCCCCTTCCCGTGCGGGAAGAGGTCGATCTTTGTTTTCTGTTTGCGGTTTTCTATTTCCGGGAGCTGCGGGCCGAACGCCAATCCCGCTGCATCTGTCCGCTTGCACGCGGAAAACACTTAATGCTACCTCAAAACGTGGATCCGAGCGGCAACGCCGGATTCCCATCCAAGCCCCTATCACGGAGGAATGCCAAGTTGGACTTCGGGTTTTCTGAAGAACAGGAGATGTTGCGGGACGCGGCCAAGCGCTTTCTGGCCGACAATTGCCCGACCAAATTTGTCCGCCAGATGATGGCTGACCCTACCGGCCACGATCAGGCCTTCTGGAAAAAGATCGTCGAGCTCGGATGGCCCGGGCTGCTCATCCCGGAAGAGTACGGCGGCCAAGGCGGCACTTTTCTCGACATGACGGTGGTGGTCGAAGAAGCCGGCAAGGCGCTCCTTCCCGGACCATTCTTCACCGCCGCGCTGATCGGTGTGCCACTGGCGATGGTCGCGCTCTCCGACGCGGAAAAGAAAGAGGTTCTGCCGCGGATGGCCAAGGGCGAGTTTATCGCGACCCTCGCACTCGCCGAAGCCTCGGGCCGTTTCGACGCCGAAGGCGTCCAGATGAAGGCGACCAAGAGCGGCTCCGACTATATTCTCAACGGCGAGAAATTTTTCGTGCCCGACGCGCACGTCGCCGACGGTATCGCGGTCGCGGCACGCACCAGCGGCAGCGGCGAAAAAGGCATCACGATTTTCCGCGTCCCGAAGGGCACCAAGGGCGTAACCATCACTCAGCTAAAGACCGTCGATATGACGCGGCGCCTGTGCCACGTGAAGTTCGAAAACGTCAAGGCCGATGGCACCCTGGGCAAAGTCGATGAAGGATGGCCGATCCTGAGCCGCGTGCTCAACGTCGCGACCGCCGGCCTCGCAACCGAGATGGTCGGCACCGCGCAGCGCGCGCTCGACATGTCAGTCGAGTACGCCAAGACCCGCGTGCAGTTCGGCAAGCCGATCGGATCGTTCCAGGCCGTCAAGCACAAGTGCGTTGACATGATGGTCGCGGTCGAGAATGCGCGTTCGCTGGTGTACTACGCCTGCTGGACGGTTGATACCGACAACGACGAGCAGAAGACCGCCGTCCCTATGGCCAAGGCGTATGCTTCCGACATGGCCAAGAACGTGACCAGCGAAGCGATTCAGGTTCACGGCGGAATCGGCTTCACCTGGGAGCACGACATGCATCTGTACCATCGCCGCGCTCTCGCCGGCGAAGCGAACCTCGGCAACGGCCCGGTGCATCGCGAGACCGTAGCGCGCACACTGCTCGGCTGATCGCGCAATTCTCAAACGCAAAGAGCCGCGGCCGATCCGAATCGACCGCGGCTCTTTTTTATTCGCGTATCGAGAACCCTAATTGTTAGGAGTGCTGTCTAACTCCGGAATGTACGAGGCTGAATTAACCAGGTTTCCGCCCAGGGAACATTGGGCGTCGGCGCCCACCAGCGTGAACCTGCCGTAAAAGACCGGGCATTTGCAGGTCGCGGTGGTCTTACCCTTGTCGAATTTGCACGGCGCCGTCATACAAGCCGCATACGCCGCCTTGGCGCAGACGGTGACCGCGCTTGGTCCTTCGTCGATTGCCGCAAGGATCGCATCCTGCGTATCGGGATCGAAGGTCGAGATCACCTTGGCGCCCGGGATCAATTTTCCGCCGTCCAGAAGCGAACAGACTGGGGCCGAGTTTGTGGACGTGCAACTCGAACCGTCAGCGCCGCAAGCCGCGACCGTCGAAAGATAAACCGGATAATTCAGAATCGCATTGATCAACGTGTAGTTGACCGAGGTTGCGACAGTGCATTTGCACTGGGCGGAGTTGCCGTCCTTGGACAGGGTGCAGGGCAATGGCTCGGCGCCGGAATGAAAGCACAGCGCGAACTGCGACGAGCACGGGAGAAGTTGACTGGGAGCCTCGACCGTATCGCGGTAGGCCGGACCATAGTTTGACGTCCAGTTTTTTGAGTTCGCCCAAAATGACGGCGAGTTCGGGACAAATTGGCGCTGCTGCGCCGCTGCGGGGTTCGCAATGCCGAAAACCAGAATTGCCAGCAATGCCCCCAGCTGCACCCATCCGCGTTGTGACATGAATCCTCCTTCCAAAGCGAGTTTCTGCATTCGACAGCAGGATCTTACCTGCAAAAGTATGCAGGAAAAATAGGAGGCTAAAGATTTGCCTGATTAAATCGGCTACCGCCGTCTGATTATTTCTCCATTTTTGACCTGCTCACGCGCGGCATTAGGGCGGCTTGGCTCGCTCGCGTCCGGCGTTCAATGCAGCCTAACGCTCGTTAGGTTTTTTGCCAGGTTTGTTCATGGCTGAACTGTTCAGCCTTGTTTTTTCGCGCGCCGCGCGCAGAATTGATCGCATGGACGAAAATAACCGCATCACCCAACTCTCGTCCGTTGAAATTTTCGCATCGCGATCGCGTCCGGCCCCGAACGAAGCTTCCGATTTTCGGGAGCATCGGAAAAAAAGCGAACTGGTATCCTTCAGCGCAATCCTCAACGAAATCAAGATGTTTTCCGATCTTGCGATCAAAAATACCTGGAGCGAACCCACCGTCGAGACGATGTTTGATCGGCGCAAAAGCGCGCGCTCGACCGCGCCCGCCCGATCGTCGTATCGTTCGTCCACCTGAAACCCGGACGCGGGAGGATTTATCGATGGCGCATGGCAAATGGGCGTACACCAAGGGGCTGCACGATATCGGTAACGGCGCGTTCGCGTACCTGCAACCCGACGGTTCCTGGGGATGGAGCAATGCCGGGCTCATCACTGACGGCGGCGAGTCGATGCTGGTCGATACGCTGTTCGATCTTCCGCTCACGCGCGAGATGCTCGACGCGATGCGCCCCGCGACCGCGCGCTCACCGATCCGCAAGCTCGTCAACTCGCACTCCAACGGCGACCATTGCAACGGCAACGAGCTGGTCGAGGGCGCGGAAATTATCGCGTCGAAAGCCTGCGCCGACGAGATGCGCAGCGAACCTCCCGGACGCCTGGCCGCGATGATGAAGGCGGCGCCCTCGATGGGTCCGGTCGGCGATTACATCCTGAAAATCTTCGGCCCGTTTCAGTTCGAGGGAATTCGCGGCGCGCTTCCCACCCGCACCTTCGAGGGCGAGCTCGAAGTCACCGTCGGCGCCAAACGCGTGCGCCTGATCCAGGTCGGGCCCGCGCACACGCGCGGCGACGTTCTGGTCCACGTTCCCGCCGACCGCACTATCTTCACCGGCGATATCCTGTTCATCGGCGGTCATCCGATCATCTGGGCCGGTCCGGTCGCCAACTGGATTGCCGCCTGCGATACGATGCTCGCGCTCGACGTGGAAACTATCGTCCCGGGCCACGGACCGATCACCGACAAGGCGGGAGTCGCCGCGCTGAAAGGCTACCTGGTATATATCCATCGCGAGGCGCGCAAACGTTTCGACGCCGGGATGCCGGCGGCCGAAGCCGCGCGCGATATCGCGCTCGACGCCTACGCCTCGTGGACCGACGCCGAGCGAATCGTCGTCAACGTCGCGACCCTCTATCGCGAGTTCTCGCCAGGCAGCGCCGCCGCCGACATCACTCCGCTGTTCGCACAGATGGCCTCGATGGCGCGGAAATGATCCAAAGGTTGATCAAGGACGATCGATGAATTTTCGCGCCTTGGTCCGAATACAATTCGCGGTGCTCACGAGCGTGCTCGCGATGTGCGCCGTCGCCGTCGCGCAGACCACTCCCGCCCCGCTCGCGACGCCGCTCCCGGCTCACCCGATCGCAACCTCGGCGCCGGAGAGCCTCGGACTCAAGCCCGGCACGATCATCACCAGCGCCAACGCGAATCAGTTCACGCAGATACTGCCGCAGGCCGCGATATTCGCGCTCGCGCACGGTTTCAGAATCGAGGTCACGCCGTCGCGGCGCCTCGAATGGTCATCCGGATACCAGAACGCGACCGAAAAATATTCTCCGCAGGCCGGTCTCGACGCCAATGATCATCTGATCAACTACATCGCGGGGATGCCGTTTCCGCTGATCGCTCTCACCGACCCCAAGGCCGCGATCAAAATTGCCTACAACTGGCATATGGGTCCGGTCATGCCGGACGATTTCTCGCTCGCACCGTGGAGCAGCAACGGCTACAGCGCCGACCCCGCGAATCCGGCGAAGGTCATCGCCAAGAGCGACGGCGACTATCAATGCGATCACTTCACCTTCCTGCGCTTCGCGCATCGCACCGAAGTCGATCCGCGCCCCACCCTCGGCGCGAACCCTATGGGGGTCGAATGGAAGGCGCGCTGCGACGATTGGTCCGTCACCGCTATGGGAGCCGAGAGCGGCGAGGGTAAGGGAATCTGGGTGCGCTACCTCGACCCTGCAACCACCGACGCATTCTTCAACTTCGACGAGATGTCGCGCCGGGTGCGGAGAATCTCTGTCGGCGCGGGTGCGCCCGGCCCCGGATGCCGTAATTGCCATCAGCCTTACTGGGCCTACGCTCTCCCGAAGACCGAAGACTACGAATACCGGATACTAGGTACTACGACGATCCTCGCGTGCCTTTCCGCGGCCGCCGAACCGGCGGGAATTACTACTTCAGGCGACGGATACTCACTTAGCCAGGAACCATTCGAGTTGCGCCACGCTTATATACTCGAGACCCGCCCGAAGTCCGGCAACCAGAATCTCAGTACGATTATATACATCGACAGCGAAGTCTATGTATGGCTCGCCGCGCAATTCTACCAGGCTGGCGTCGAGACCGCATCCGCGATTCCGCTCTGGCGGATGAAACCCGGGCGCGAAGGCGGCAACCTGTTCGATCTGGCGGGCAGCTTCTACGTACCAACCGGCGGCGGCTCGTTTTTCCGTTCGCTGGTCCCGGCTCATCAGCAGTTCCAGCAGGCAATCAACACCGGCAATCTATCGGAGGCAGCCTTCGTCCCGGCAACCCTCTCGCGATGAAGCACCACCACCGCATTCCGATCCTGTCCCTCTCCCAAAAGATTGGGAGAGGGAGAATCGCACCGAAGCAAACTTCTAAGGAGAATAGGCAATGGCGGAAATGGGTATCTATGAAGCGATGAGCACGCTGCGGGCGGTGCGGCGGCTCAAGCCCGATCCGATTCCTGACGACGTGATGCGCCGGGTGCTCGAAGCCGCGGCCTGGGCGCCCACCGGCGGAAATCGCCAGCCGTGGCGAATCGTGCTGGTGAAAGACCGCGCGAAAAAGACCCGGCTTGGCGAGCTGTACTCGGCCCGATGGAACAACTACTCGCGGCATTACCGCGCCGCCGTTCCCGCTTCCGCTCCGGCCGACGTGCGCGCGCGTTCCGAACGCACCCTTGCCGCCGGCGATTACATGGCCGCGCACTTCGGCGACACGCCGGCGATCGCGATGTTCTGCTTCGATCCGAAACAGATGGCGATCACCGACGCCAAACAGGATCGACCTTCGGTCGTCGGCGGCGGTTCGGTCTATCCGGCGGTTGAGAACCTGCTGCTCGCATGCCGCGCCGAAGGACTGGGATGCGTACTGACTACTCTACTGTGCGAAGATGAACCAGTAGTGCGCGAGCTGCTGGCGTTGCCGGACGGATGGTACACTGCCGCCGCAATCCCAATTGGCTATCCGGTAGGGCGCGGCCACGGACCGCTCATCCGGCGCTCGCTCGAGCAGTTAGTATTCGCGGACTCGTGGGGCAAACCGCTCGGATGAATGGCTAAATGATTAGCTAATAATCACTGCGCGGCGCCGGCGCCCAGTCCGCGAGCATGCTGTAGCCAACGGCCAGCAGCGTCGGGCCAAGGAAGATGCCGATAAATCCGAACGCGACCACGCCGCCGAGCACGCCAAGCAGCACCAGGATGAGCGGCGTCGAGCCGCCGCGGCTGATCAGAAATGGACGCACGAAATTGTCGGAACCGCTGACCACTACCGCGCCCCAGACAAACATGAAGATGCCCCATCCGGTGCTACCCAGATGAAACAGCCACAGCGATGCGGGAATCCAGATGAGCGGCGGCCCGATCGGCACCATCGCGAGCACAAAAGTGCAGAAGCCAAGGAACACCGGACCCGGCACTCCGCCAATCCAAAACCCGATCGCCGCGAGCGTGCCCTGAATCAGCGCGGTGCCGAGAATCCCGTACACCACAGCTTGCACCGTGGTGCCCGCGGTCTGGAGCAGACGGCGCGCCTCGGTGCCGCCCAGCCGATCGAGCACGGCGTTCGCATGCGCAAGCGCCGCGGTACCATCGCGATAGACAAAAAACGCGATGACGAGGCTCAAGAGCAACTCGAGGATTCCTGCCGCAAGCGCTCCGCCGACGGTGACCACCAGCGTCTTCGCAGCCGGCATCAATTTGGCGAACTCATCCACCCGCATCGCGCTGCTCAGCGACAGCTCCATCCAATAATCATTCAAGCGCGACCCGACGATCGGAATCGTCGCGATCCAATCTGGTGGCATCGGAGGACCGTCGGCGGAATAGCGGCGCAGCGCATTGACTACTTCCGAGACATTGCTCGCGAGGCTTGCGCCGACGATCGCGAACGGCGCGACGATCACGATCGCGAGCAGCAGCACCATCAGGAT
>JBAPSR010000069.1:0-5613 GCA_049281755.1 Binataceae bacterium (SeqCode) | reverse complement strand
AATCGTTATGGATAATCGCCGGCGGCTGCGCGGGCGGCAGATTCTCGACGAACCACGCGCCGAGCTTTTCCATCAGCGGCACTTCGCGGGTCTTGGCCGCCTCCCACCTTTTCATCCATCCGTTGGTTTGACGGACCAGGAATCCTTCGGGCTTGCCGAGGGTCTCGAGCCCGATCTTGCGGTAATCGACGCCGTGCAGGTCGGCGGCAGTATCGATAAATCCCGCCGAGAGCTTGCGCAGCGACGCGGGATCCTGCGGGAGCTCGTCGGGCAGCGGCTGGCGATTTTTGATTACGATTCCATTGCGCCGTTCCATCACGAAAAACGGGGCGCCGATAATCGAAATGTCGTCGCAGAACAGCATCGCGCGCGGTGCCGGCTCGAACGCCTGCCACAGGCGCGAGAGCACCTTGTACTCGCGCGCCATGTCGTGTCCGCCGACCGGCAGCGGACCGAACGGCGGCCGCCGCATAACCCATTCCTCGCCCGACCCGGATTTTTCGCCAAAGCGCAGCAGGTAGGTCAGATTGGAATGTCCGCCGCGGAATTGCTTGACGGCGAGCTCGCGGCCCGCGCCGGGCAGCTTGTCCTTCAGGAAGGCTTGCAGCTTGGCCCAGTCGAGCTGTTCTTCGTCGCGGACTTCGCCGTACTCGGGAAGGATTTCAATTGCTTCCGCCATGATGGATCGGTCTCAGTTACTATTCAGTTGCAAAGCAACGGGCGCCCGCGCCCATGCGGCACGAGCGCCCGGTATTGCTACAGTCTAATTGACTACTTCCATTTGCGCAGCTCGCGCCGGGCGATGGTCTGGCGATGCACTTCGTCGGGGCCGTCGGCGATCCTGAGCGCGCGGCCTTCGCGCCACATCCGGGCCAGAGGATAGTCGTCGCTGACTCCTGCGGCGCCGTAGAGCTGGATCGCGCGGTCGAGCACGCGCATCACCATGTTCGCGCACTGCACTTTGATCATCGAGATCTGCTGGCGCGCTTCCTTCTTGCCGAAGGTGTCCATCTGCCACGCCGCGTTCATCACCATCAGGCGCGCGGAGTCCACTTCGATTCGCGAGTCCGCGATCCATTCCTGGATATTCGCCTTGTCGGCAAGCAGGCTGCCGTGAGTGAAGCGTACATTGGCGCGCTTGCACATCAGCTCGATCGCGCGCTCCGCGGTTCCAATCGTGCGCATGCAGTGATGGATTCGGCCCGGGCCGAGGCGCGCCTGCGAAATGGCAAAGCCGTCGCCCTCGCGGCCGAGCACGTTGGTGATCGGCACGCGGCAGTCTTTATAGATGATCTCGCAATGTCCGCCGCCGCCGGTATGGCCCATCACCGGGACCGGGCGGATGAGATTGAATCCCGGAGTATCGGTCGGGACGATAATCTGGCTCGCACGGCGATGCGATTCCGCTTCGGGATCAGTCACCACCATCGCGACTGCGAAAGCCGAGCCGATCGCGTTCGAAGTGAACCACTTGTGGCCGTTGATCACGTAGTCGTCGCCGTCGCGTACCGCGCGGGTCTTGAGCAGAGTCGGATCGGATCCCGCGGTGTCGGGCTCGGTCATCGAGAAGCAGGTGCGCATCTCGCCTTCGAGCAGGGGCTTTAGCCACTTCTGCTTCTGCTCCTCGGTGCCGAACTCGGTCAGGATTTCCATGTTGCCGGTATCGGGCGCCATGCAGTTAAATGCGCGCGCGCCGAGCGGGCTGCGTCCCATGATCTCGCATAGCGGGGCGTATTCGTAGTTCTTTAGTCCGGCGCCCCACTTCTCGTCGGGCAGGAACAGGTTCCAGAGCTTTTCAGCCTTGGCCTTCTTCCTGATGTCTTTCATTACCGGATGTTCTTCGTGGGAATCGGCGCGCTCCTGGGTGATGACTACCTTCTCGGCCGGATAGACATGCTGGTCCATGAAGGCGGAAACGCGTTTGCGCAAATCTTCGGTTTTCGGGCTAAGCGAAAAGTCCATCTCTCATCCTCGCGGGTATGGTGATTGATCAGGCTAGACATAACCCAGATGGCAAAAAAATAGAAGCGCGCGCGGAGCCTGGGTAGTGGTTCAGTTTAAGAAATAGCCGCTCGACGATGTGTGTCATTCCCGCGCGCGTGGCTGCCGCGCGTGAGGAATCCCGAACAAAGGTCCGCTGCACGTGTACGCAGGTCGTAGCATGGACGCTCCGGGATTCCGCGCGCGGCAGCTACGCGCGGGAATGACAATAGTGGCATGCGCGACTATTGCGCGAGGTCGCCGCGCACCCTAGCCTAGCTGCGATGCTTCGGCGTGCCACCATGTTTGTGCTCGCGCTCGCGATGCTCGCCTCTACCCGCGCAGTCGCTACGGCGGGGCTGAGCACTGCGGCGGCGCTCACCTGCTGCTCGACCTCCTGTCCCGCGCCGGCATCGCATAGCCGAGATGCCGCGCGATGCTGTCGCGTTGCTCCGCGCGATGCTGCGGTTGCGTCGGCGAAGTCTCCCGTTCAGGAGCCCGCTGCGCAACGCTACACTGCGGCGTCATGGTTCGCCGTCCTGATTCCAGTAAGGCGCCTCGCGGTGAGGATGATCGCGCGGGATGAATCTCCGCCCGCGGAATCGCCTTCGCCAGCGCGGCTCTGCTCGTTCCAGATCTGATTTCGCCAAATCGTTGATCACTCTTTGAGCGCGACCGCTCGCGCCGATGCGCCTGTGCGCGCACGGAGCCTGATATCGCGATGCTGGAATCTCGCTCGCGCGCGGTCACCCGCGGCGAACGAATCAGATTACGGGACGGGTGAATCGAGATGGAGCCGAAGCATAAGCCGCGGCATAACAGTTCTTGCACGAAGCTCGCGCTCGCGGTCGTGATCGGGATCGGAATCGCAGCAGGACGCGGATCGGCGGCGCAGCCTGACGCACCGGTTGCGGTAGCCGCGCTGGTGAACGAAGCAATGCGCGCGAGCCCGGAGATCGCCGCCGCGCAAAGCCATTGGCAGGCAACCGCGCGCGTGCCGATCCAGGCCGCGACGCTGCCCGACCCCGAAGTGTCGCTACAGCATCTGAGCGTCGGCAGTCCGCAGCCGTTCTCGGGCTATGAATCGAGCAATTTTTATTACACCGGATTCGGTTTCTCGCAGGAGATTCCCGGTTTCGGAAAGTTGAGCCTGCGCGCGGAGCAGGCGAAAAAAGACGCCGAGACCGCAAGCGAGAACGTGCTCGCCGCACAGCGCAATGTCGCTGAGAAGGTTCGCGACGACGCGTTCAATCTCTTCTTCCTGACTCGAGCGCGCGACCTGCTCGAACAGACGCGCACCGATCTCGCGTCGATCGCGAGCGCGACCGCCGCGCAGTATCGCACCGGCAGCGCGCAGCAGCAGGACGTGTTCAAGGCGCAGCTCGCGATGACCGCGATGCTCAAGGAGCTGGAGCTGAATCACGACGATATCGAGGCGGCCGAGGCGAATCTGAAGGCGATGCTCGGGCGCGAGCAGGATTCGCGCGATATCGAGATCGCCGACATCGCACCGACCACGCTCAAGCTCGGCGAAACGGAAATCGCGGCCGCCGCCGATGCTGCTTCTCCCGATCTGAAGATGGCGCAGACCGCGGTCGCGCGCAGCGAAAATGCGCTCGAGATCGCGCGCCACGACTACTGGCCCGACTTCGACGTCGGCTACATGTACCAAAAGACCGGACCGGGCTTCGCCGACTACTACATGCTCTCGATCGGCGCGAAGATTCCGCTCTATTTCTGGCGCAAGCAGACTCCCGCGGTTGAGCAGGCCGCGCTCGAAAAACAATCTGCCCAAAGCGCGCTGCGCGCGGCGCGCCTGGCGACGCGGTCTGACCTGCAGGCGAGCCTGGTCTCGATTCGCACCCAGACGCGGATTATCGCGATATATCGCGCCGGGTTGCTCCCGCAATCCGAGGCGACGATGAACTCGGCGCGCGCCGCGTATCGCACCGGCAAAGTCGATTTCCAGACGATGCTCTCGGCCGTGACCGCGGCGCTCGAACTGCGCGAGGGCTACCTGCGCGCGATCGCGGACCATGAGATCGCGGTCGCGCACGTCGAGCGGATCATCGGAGAAAATTCATGAAGCGCACAATATTTGCCTTCGCGATTGCGTCGATCGCCCTCGTCGCGGCGGCGCCACCTCCGCTACGCGCGCAAGGCGCCGGAGCGCCGCGCCTGGTCCCGATCGAAGTGCCACCCGAGCGACGCCAGATGATCGGCCTCAAGTTAGCGACTGTGGAGGAGCGCGCGCTCACCGACAAAATCGATGCGACCGGCAACGTCGAGGCCGACGAGCAGCGCGAAAGCTATGTCCAGACGCGATTCCCCGGATGGATCCGCAACGTCTTCGCCAACCAGAACTGGCAGCTCGTACATCGCGGCCAGGCGCTCTTTACGATCTACAGTCCCGACCTTGTAAATGCCGAGAACGACTACCTGATCGCGCTCGGCGAGCGCGCCGGCGTAAAGGACAGCATCGTCGAAGGCGTAGCGGGCGGCGCCGACACGATGGTCGCCGCGTCGCTCGAGCGCCTGCGCCTGTTCGGCGTTCCCGAGCGCGAGATTCGCCGCCTCGAACGCGAGCGCACGGTCTATAGCGAGATCGAAATCGATTCGCCCGCGACCGGCTATATCACCGATCGCGCCGCGCTGCCGAACATGTACGCCGATCCCTCGACGCGGCTTTACACCATCGCAAATCTCGACACGGTCTGGGTTTATGCCGCGGTCTTTCAGGATCGCCTGGGCGAGATCAAACTCGGTGACCCGGCCGCGATCACGGTCGATTCGTATCCGGGCAGAATCTTCAGCGGCAAGGTCGATAACATCTGGCCCTCGATCGATCCGGCTACGCGGACTGCGCGCGTGCGCATCGCGCTCAATAATCCGGATGCCGCGCTGAAGCTAGGGATGTTCGTGCAGGTCGCGCTTGCGCCGCGGCTCGGACGCGCGCTGGTGATTCCCGCCGCGGGAGTGCTGCAAACCGGCACGCACAATATCGTGTTCGTCGATCGCGGCGACGGCTATTTGACTCCGGTCGAGGTCGAGCTGGGCGCGCGCGTCGGCGACAACTTCGTCGTGCGCAAAGGTCTGCGCGCGGGCGATCGCGTCGTGAGCTCCGCCAATTTTCTTATCGATTCCGAAAGCCAGCTCCAGGCCGCGATTGGCGGCTACACTCCGCCCCCACCCGGCTCGACTCAGCAAGCGGTCGCCGACGGGAGTCAAAGCGCCGCACCCGTGGCCGCGCTCGCGATGACCACCGATCCCTCTCCGCCGGCGAAAGGCAGAAACACGGTGCAGGTAACGCTCTCGGATCCGAGCGGCGCACCGATCGCCGGCGCGACAGTGCAGGCCGTCTTCTTCATGCCGGCAATGCCTTCGATGGGAATGGCGGCGATTCGCGTCGAGTCGGACCTCGCCGATCGCGGCGGCGGCAAATACGGCGGAGAAATAACGCTCCCGAGCGGCGGGACATTCAACGTCACCGTCTCCGCGGAAAAGGCGGGCCGCTCGATCGCGAACAAGCAGATGAGCATCACGGTCAGCGGACCGATGGCGATGTAACCGGGAGCGACGCAAATGATCGAACGCATAATCGATTCGTGCAATCGCAACCGCTTTATGGTCTGC
>JBAPSR010000068.1:0-4142 GCA_049281755.1 Binataceae bacterium (SeqCode) | reverse complement strand
ACCGGAACGAGCACCGCGTCGGCGCGCCGCGACGCGCCAAGCTCGTGCGCGATCTCGAGGCCGATAGTGCCCTGTCCGGCGACGACGTGCGCGTCGTCGTACGCATCGACGAACACCGCGCCGGACTCGCCGCAGATCCGGCCGGCGGCAACGCGAGCGCCCTGGTAGTCTATACCTTCGAGGATCACTGCCTGACCGTAGTTGCGCGTCGCCGCGACTTTCGCGATCGCCGCCGTCTCGGGCATCACGATCGTCGCCTTCACCCCCGCGCGCGTGGCCGCGTAGGCGAGAGCTTGTCCATGATTCCCGGCCGAGGCCGCGATCACGCCGCGCGCTTTTTCCTCGTCGGACAGCGCGGCGATCCGGTTGTACGCGCCGCGAATTTTGAACGATCCGGTCTTCTGAAGATTTTCGGGCTTGATAAATACTTCGGCGCCGAGCATCCGGCTGAGCGTGGCGCTCTCGATGAGCGGCGTCGGCTCGATGATCCCGTCCAGGCGGCGCCGCGCGAGTTCGATATCATCGATCGTGACCGTCATCTGGATATCAATGCGGAGATTTGGCGGGGGCGGTTATCTGATAGTCGTGCGCGATGCCCAGTGCGTCGCCCTCGAACTCGATCGCAAGGCACTTGCCGGAGGCGTAGTCGAGATCGAGCAGGAGATTCCGAATCGCGCGGCGCTTGACGTTTCGCACCAGCTCGGCAACCGCGGCGGCGTCAGCACAATCAATCGCGGCGATCTCGGCGGCGTCGAGGTTGCTTTGGCGAACGAATTCGCGCGCGCGCGGTTCCGAAGTGAATGCGAGCACAGCGGCCCACGACTCGCCGGTGGCCTGAAACGCAATCAGAGCGCCGCGGCTATCGAGCAGGAAGTGCAGTTCGCGGCGCGCACTCAAGCGTCTTCGATCCGGATTGTGCCCGCCGCGATCGCCGCCGCCCGCTCGCGCACCAGCGCGGGGTAAGTGTAGTAATGCTCACCGGTCAGATGCAGGAACGATTCGATATCGACTTCCGCCAGTTCGAGCTCGGCGATCTTCGCTTCGGCGGCGGCGCGCGAAGGTGCCGCGATGATCTCGTCGTAGAGCGCGCGTCCCTGCTCGGACTGAAAGTCCTCGCGCGGCGGGAGGGCGCCAGCAGCGAGCTTGCCGGCATGAAAGTTATCCAGGATAAAGCGCAGCGCCTTTAATTCATGACGCAGAATATCGATTCGCTTGAGAGTCTCGCGCGCGGACATTGTAAACCGAGCTTATCGCCCGCGATCACGCCGATTCAAGGCGCCGCCCGCGTTCGCTAGTCGCCCTTAATGAGGCGGTGGATCGCGCTCAGGTGTTTTTGGGCGTCGCGCTTGCGGCCTTGGGCTTCGAATAGTTCGGCGACGTTGCGATGGGCTTCAACGTTGGTCGGGTCGCAATCTACCGCGCGCAGAAAACTGCGCAGCGCGTGCTGGGTTTCTTCTTTCTTGCGATACAGCACGCCCAGGCGCAGATGAACTTCCGAGCTTGCCGGCATGATCGCCGCCGCGCCCAGCAGATGGCGCAGCGCGCCCTGCAAGTCGCCCTCGCGCTCGAGCAGCGTTGCCAGGCGCATGTGAGCTTCGAAGTTGCCGGGCTCGCGGCCGACCAGCTCGCTGTAGATCGTCAGCGCTTTCAGCGGATCCTGCTCGGCGATTCGCCGCGCCTCTTCAAAACGTTCGCGCACCCGCGCCGGACCGAAGCCTTCTTCGATTTTTCCAGTCGGCCGCTCGAGGCGAAAATCGAGCAGCAGTTGTCCGGTCTCGGCTTCGATCATTATCCCGCCCTCGCTGACCACGATCCGGCCCTCGTCGTTGACGAGCTTGAGCGAGGTGACGGAACGCGCGGGATCGACCAGCTCGCGCACGCGCGCAAGGCATCGCTGCATCGGCTCCAGATGGCGGCGTGCGGTTAGCAGCTCCTTGGTCAGGCGCATCACGAGCAGATCGTTGAAAGCGAAGCGATAGTTGCGGCCCTGCGTCGCGGTTGGATTAACCAACTGCCGCCTGACCCAGTAGCGAATTCGTTCCGGGGAGACCGCGAGAATTCTCGCAGCCGTTCGCGTCGAGAATGTTGCGCCCCGCCCTACCGCCTCTTCCATCTTCACCGCCAACCGAGAGCCGAGTATAGAAAGTTAAGCGCGGCGTCTCAACGCGCGCGCCCATTCTTTCTCAACAAGCGATCGCGCGGCGTCCGGCTACGCGTCGATCTCTTTGAGCGTTTTCAGCATCCGCACCACGGCTTCCACCGCATTCTTGGCGTTGTCGAGCCGCTCCATCGCCTGTTCATGAGTCATTCCCGGGCCGGTAATTCCAAGCCCGACAGGCTTCTCATGTTTGATCGCGAGCCTTAGCGCTGCGTCCGCGGTCGCATGCGTGATTACTTCGTCGTGCTGGGTCTCGCCCTTGATCACCGCGCCCAGCAGCACGATGGCGTCGATATCTTTGCGCCGGATGAGCCGCTTTATCGCGGGGCCCATGTCGAACACGCCCGGCACATGCACCACCATCGCGACCTGCGCGCCGTGATGCGCGGCGTGGCGCTCCGCGCGCTCGAGCATCAGCGCGGTGACGTCGTAGTTGAAATCTGAAACAACGATCGCGAGCCTCATCGCGGCCCAACCTCCAACTGGATCGCGTCGCGCACCTCGACGCCGGCGGCCTTAAGATAGCGCTTGAGCTCGGGGATCGGATACTCGCCGTAATGCACGATCGACGCGACGATCGCGGCGTCGGCCGCGCCGGCCGTGAACGCGTCGCGCAGATGCTCGGGTGCGCCGGCGCCGCCCGACGCAACCACCGGAATCGACACCGACTCGCTGATGCGCCGGGTGATCTCAAGATCGTAGCCGGCCTTGGTGCCGTCGCGATCGATCGAGTTGATCACCAGTTCGCCCGCACCGAGCCGCGCGCCTTCATGCGCCCAGGCGATCGCGTCGCGCCCGGTGAAGACGCGGCCGCCGTCGATCACAACTTCGTAACCCGATTCGAGACCGGGGCGCACTCCCGTCTTCTGCACCTGCATCGAAAGGACAATACACTGGCTGCCGAACGCGCGCGCGCCTTCGGAAATAATCTTTGGATCGCGCACCGCGCCCGAGTCGATCGACACCTTCTCGGCTCCGGCCAGCAGCACCGCACGCATGTCCTCGAGGGTGCGCAATCCGCCGCCGACGCTGAACGGGATGAAGATCTCGCGTGCGACGCGGCTTACGACCTCGAGCATGATCCCGCGGCGCTCGTTCGACGCCGTGATGTCGTAGAAGACCAGCTCGTCGGCGCCCTGCTCGTAATAGTGGCGCGCCATCGCGACCGGATCGCCGATATCGGCGTTGCCGGCGAACTTGATGCCCTTGGTCACCTTGCCATCGCGGACGTCGAGGCACGGGATGATTCGCTTGGCGAGCATCAGAGTTCGAGCCGGCAGAAGTTGTCGAGCAGCTTGAGGCCGGCGTCGCCGCTTTTCTCGAGATGGAACTGCGTCGCGATCACGCGACCGCTGGCCACTGCCGCGACGAATTGCACACCGTAGTCGGACTGCGCGATCGCAACGACCGGATCCGTCGGCACTGGATAGTAAGAATTCACGAAATAGAAATGAGTATTGTCGGGCACGCCCGCGAAAATCCGATGCGCGCGCGTCTGCCGCACGCGGTTCCATCCGATTTGCGGGACCTTGATTGCGCGTCCGTCGATCGACGCCGGGTAACGGGTCACATGGCCCGCGATAACGCCGAGGCAATCGGCGCTGTCCTCTTCGCTGCGGTCGAACAGCACCTGGATCCCGATGCAGATACCGAGGAACGGCTTGCCCGCTTGCGCGACGTCGCGCCGGAGAACGTCGGCAAGTCCGAGCGCGCGCAGATTTTCCATCGTGGCGCCGGCAGCGCCGACTCCGGGCAGGATCACGCGCTCGGCGGCGCGGATTTTATCCGCGTCGTCGGTGATCTCGCAGCGATGGCCGAGAAACTCGAGCGCGCGTTTGACGCTGGTCAAATTTCCGGCGCGGTAATCGACGATTGCGATCATGGGCAGATCGATATTAGCTGCCCCGCAAGCCTCACAGAAGTGGCGTACTCATACTTGCCCGAAGACGGGTTCGCGGGCTTTGCGC
Organism: Binataceae bacterium (SeqCode); assembly: GCA_049281755.1. GTDB lineage: Bacteria > Desulfobacterota > Binatia > Binatales > Binataceae > JBARDN01. The sequence continues at coordinate 17 of JBAPSR010000068.1, read as the reverse complement.
GAGGCGTTGAAGATCAC
>JBAPSR010000067.1:0-5250 GCA_049281755.1 Binataceae bacterium (SeqCode) | reverse complement strand
GTACAGCTCGGCCGTCGCTAGATCTCGGAGCACGTGATCCGGATCGCGGCCATTACCGCCGGCGATCAGCACTTTCCCGTTTCGAAGGGTAGTTACACTGCAATTCGTTCGCGCGGCCGGTAAAGCTCCTGTCGGGCGAAAATTCTGGGTCTTCGGGTCGAACAGCTCCGCATGCGATACGCCTTCCTGTGTATCCATGTTGATGCAACCCGCGACGATAATCCGACCGTCTGGCAACGGAGACGCGCGGCAGTCCGCTAACGAACCGTCTATCGCGGGGCCTTCAGTGAACCTGCCAGAGCTCACATGGTATAGCTCCGACGGCGTTCTTTCCGAGCGGCTCGTTTGGTTGGTGTAGCCTCCTAAAAGAAAAACGGTTCCAGGATCGATCCGAGCGGTAGCGAGCGAATACCACCAAAAGTGTAATATCGAATCCCCCGTAGGGACAAAGTTACCGCTTTTCGGTTCGTAGAGTTCAGCCGTCTCAATCGGATGACTCACACCCCAGGATGAGTCATAACCATCTGCAATCAGAACGTCACCGTTGCCAAGTAGGATGGCAACATGTCCGGCTCGCGCCGATGGCCTCTTGCTGGTCTGAGTAAACCGTCCGGTCTCAGGGTCATATATCTCCGCGCCCGGATTTTCTCCATGCACGTCTTCGCCCCCGAAGATCAATACTCTGCCGTCACGGAGGAGTGTCGCAGTGTAATCCGTGCGGGCCTCCACCATCGCTCCGGTCGCGATGAATTGGCCGCGAGCTGGAACAAAAAGCTCCGCGCTCGCGATTGGAACATGCTTCGCATCCTGTCCACCGGTCACCAGAACGTTTCCGTTATTCAGAACGGTCGCACAAAAATACATGCGCGGGGCAAGCATTTTTCCTGTTCTCGTGAACACTCCACTTTTCGGATCATATACCTCAGTCGAGATAAGAATTCTCGCGGCACTTCCTGCAATCGATACGCTTCCTTCATCTGCGACAATTTTCCGTTGGGATTGCCCGATCGATTCAGGCGTGGTTCCCCCATAAGCGCTGGCCGTCGATACCAAAGCGGCCACCGCGAAGAAAAAGAAAGCGGCCCCGCGGAAAGCACACGGCCAGAAGTCTAGTGCTCGAAGGGGATTTGACTTGATGTAGCGCTCCCAGCGGAAATTCGTGGCTCTTTGCTTCACGGTTCCCTCGTAAGTCGGACAAGCCTGTCGCCTTGGCGCGGACCGTCCGGTAATCGATCGCGTCGGAAACTACAATACTCGTAGTCAATCGAGCTCAAGATTGCACACAGACGGGTAGCGCCGACTGGCTAACAGTTTGAACGCAGATTTTGATCTTCGATTTTCTTGACAACCGATGACGCGTTGCTAGAATGCGGCTTAGCCGACCGTGATCGCGAGGGAAGCGGCCGCGTAAAAGCGGTGCCTGACGTCCGATCCGGCGGCTGATGCTGACCGCGCTGCGAGGGAAAGGGTGGATTCGCGAGAATTCACCCCGACGTCCGGCGCGGCGGCAGTTTTAAGATATCCGGACCTGCCTTGCGACTAGTCGCGAAGCACGCCTGCGAGACGGAGACGCTCCGTGGTTGTCCAAATCGAAGGTTTGGACAGGTGCGGAGCGTCCGCCGTTTGGAGGGGAATTTATGGAAGAGCAAAATCACGACTTCGGGAGAGACTTCGCAAGCCTGATCGAACGACTGGGAAATCGAGAATCACTGCCCGACGCGTGGCGTGCGCTCGGCGACGCTGGTCAGGCCGCAGTCCCGGCGGCGCGCGAGGGCCTGTCGCATCCGAACCCGAAAGTGCGGCAGTTCTGCGCGGCGTTTCTTGACGCGCATTGGAACGAGTCCGCGCTGCAGCGCCTGATCCTGACTCTGCACGATCCCAAGCTGAAGGTGCGCAAGGCCGCCGTGCATTCGCTCGGATGCGATCGATGCAAGGGCGGCGAGAATCCGATCGATGTGCTGCCGCATCTCGCGGAGCGAATTCGCGAGGACAAGAGTATCAAGGTGCGGCGCACCGCGGTCTGGACGCTCGCCGCGCAGACGCCGAATAAATCGATCGCGCGCGTGCTGCGCCGTGTCCTGCGCGACGAGACCGATCCCAAGCTGAGGATGGCGGCGAATTGGGGGCTCGGGCGTTACGAGCAGACGCAACACGCTTCTGCACCCGCGTAACGGTTCTGATCATGCCGGAGGCACGATGACCGTCAGCGCGGCGTGGGTCGCGTCGCCGTCGACGATTGCGACCCATTTTCCCTTCGGCGCCCAGCTCATCTCGACGACGCCGCGTGACTGGCCGTACGCGATTTGAAACGCGTTTTGCGCGTGCGTCGTGTAAGCGATGATTTTGCGCAGCGCAACGGGATTCGCCGGCTGGAAAGTCTGGATCACCGCCCGATCGATCGTCCCCGAATAGTCCATCGTGCTCGCCGCGAGCATCGGCGGTACGGTATTGAATCCTAGCTGCTTGATATCTATTTCCGCCTGATCCGGATCGAAGATCGCGAGCTCCGCCGGCACCGGATCAAACGGATGGGTCTCGACCATCTTGAAAGTCAGCTTCTGATTGCCCAGCGCCAGAACCGCGCCGCTCGCCGTATATGCGGCGGCTCCGCTCGATACGGCGATGGTTTTGTCGTGTCCGTTTGCGATGTCGTGCTCGAACACGCCGGCGCTATTGCTCGCCGGGATCGGTTGCACGAACAAAAACGAGCTTTCATCGATCGGGTTCCATCCGAGCACGCGCACCGGCGCATTCGCGCGCAGGCGAGTGCAGGTCGAGTGCCGCCGATCAATTAGCGCGGGCGCAACGCCGTCGCCTCCCGCGCTGACCGCGTAGATTCCGAGCGGACTCCAGCTCAGCGCCCCGAGCGCGCACGGCAGCTTCATCGGTACAACCGATGCCGGTCCCGTCACCACCAGGATCTGAAGCCCGTCGGACGCTTTGGGTGCCGGCACTGGCGGCAATCCGCTGTCGTCGGGGTTAGGCGGCGCAGGCACAGGCTGATTGGCGCTGGGCCGCAGCACGATCGCGATCGAGCCGCTGTTGAGCCAGCTCACGCTCGCGAGATCGTAAACGCCGTCGAAGCTGGCGATCGGATGGCCCGGGCCGGTCGCGATCAGATCGCGAATCACTATATCGAGCCGGTTTTGTCCGGCTACGGCGACCGCGAAAGCCAGCGTCATTCCATCGGGGCTCGGCGCGAAGTCCATCAGGCGTCCGGGCTCTGCCGAACCGTCGCCGGTATCGGCGCCCAGCACGCGTGAGTTTTGCCAATTAGGGCCGCTGAACCCGAGAATTACGACATTGCCGTTTAACGTGCCGACGGTGCCAATCTCGTTGCCATTCTCGAGCCATAGCGGCGGATACCCCGCCATCGGCGCAAATCCCTGCGGCAGATCGATCTTGGTTACCACGTGGATTCCGGCGGTGATGTCGAGGGTTGCCGTGGTATCGATTTGCGGCACCAGGGCCTTTTTGGGCGCGTCTTTTTTGAAGATCGAGCAGCCGCTCGCACAGACGAGCGTGCCGCAGATCAGGAGGATTAGGAAAGACCTGTTCATTGAAAAACGGTAGTCTAGATTGCGCGGTGCCAAAAGGCGACCGTATAGCACTCATGAAAAAATCTTTCCTGAAAGACTTGTGGATAAGCCGCGAGCTCCGGATCGCGATCGTGGTTGCGATTCTCTGCGCGATCGGCGTCTTCGCATGCGCCGCCGGCGATTGGAAGCTCGGAGTAACGCTGATCGTCGCGGCAGCCGCGGTCGTGGTGGCGTTCTGGCTGATCGTCGTGCGGCCGGCAAGGCTTCCGCGCGACGCGGTCGTTACGCTTAGTCTCGGTGGCGCGATACGTGAAGATTCCCGCCGCTCGCTGCGTCAACAACTAATCGGCGGCGGCCCGCTGAGCCTGCGTCATCTGCGCTACGGGCTCGAAGCGCTCGCGATCGACACGTCGGTGCGCGCGGTTATCGTGCATATCACCGGAACCGAAACCGGTCTCGCGACGGCGCACGAGCTTCACCGGCTGATTCGCGCGGTCAGCAAAAGCGGCAAGCGGGTTATCGCGCTCATGACCGGAGATTCGTCCTCGGTTCGCGACTACCTGATCGCGGCTGGCGCCGGCGAGATCGTCGCGAATCCGGACGTGATGCTCACGATGCTGGGCGTGGCGATGGGCAATCCATTCGTAAAGGGCGCGCTCGAGAAGGCGGGGGTGCGCGCGCAGACCCTGCAATGGAAGGAATACAAGGGCGCAAGCGAGATGTTCACGCGCGATGCGATGTCGCCGGAGGTGCGCGAGAGCCTGGACGCGATTATCGGCGATTGGATGAAAATCATATCCAGCGCGATTTCCGACGCGCGCCGAATCCCGCTCGATCGCGCGCGCGAGCTGGTGAGCGCCGGATTTATCGGGATGAAGGCGGCGCGCGCGTCGGGACTTATCGATGGCGACGGGTATATCGAAGATTTGCGGGCGAGTTTCGATCCCGATGGCAAACACAGATGCTTCGTCAAATTCTCGCGCTATCTGCGCCACGCCACCTACGTGCGCGAGCGCGGAGCTCGTCCGCGGATCGCGCTTATCGTCGGTGCGGGACCGGTGATTTCCGGGCAATCGCGCCCGGGCGGCGAGTATATTTCGGGTGAAACGACCTCCGAGCTCTTCGAGCGCGCCTCGCGCGAGGAATCGGTACGCGCGATCGTGTTCCGCGTCAACTCTCCCGGCGGATCCGCGGTCGGCTCCGACATGGTATGGCGCGCGGTGCGCGAGGCGCAGGGCCGCGGCAAGCCCGTCATCGTGTCGATGGGCGACGTGGCGGGTTCGGGCGGCTACTACGTTGCGATGGGCGCGGACGCGATCGTGGCTGAACCGGCGGCGATCACCGGTTCGATCGGCGTCGTGTTCGCGAAATTCGATCTGTCGGCGATGCTCGCGCGGCTGGGCGTCCGGTTCGACTACGCCAAGAGCGATGCGCGCAGCGACGCGATGTCGTTTGCGCGGCCAATGAGTGACGACGAGCTCGGGCAAATCAACACGGCGATTGGCGAAGTATACGGCAACTTCACCGGGAAAGTGGCCGAGGGCCGCCGCTTCGACGCCGCACAGGCCGAGGCGTTGGCCAAGGGGCGCGTGTGGAGCGGAGTCGCCGCCAAAGAGCGCGGGTTGGTCGATGAACTCGGCGGGCTTGCGCGGGCGATCGAGATCGCGCGCGAGCGTGCGCATATCCCGGCGGATCAGGCGCATCAGATCGT
>JBAPSR010000066.1:0-13499 GCA_049281755.1 Binataceae bacterium (SeqCode) | reverse complement strand
GTCGCGCGCAAGGCGAACCTCGCTCGCTCCCGCGCCCCGCGCGATCGACATTACAGCCGCAGCGTGCTCGTCCAGCGCCGCCGCGAGACCGTCAAGCTCGATAATCAACACCGCGCCCGCATCGAGGGGAAGGCCTACGTGAAATGCCTCCTCGACTGCGCGAATGATGAGCTGATCCATCATCTCGATCGCGCCGGGTACAATTCCCGCCGCGATAATCGCAGAAACCGCTCGGGTCGCGGCGTCCGCGCCGGCGAAGGTTGCGAGGAACGTGCGATGCGCCTGCGGCTCGCGCATGATTTTGAGCGTTGCGCGCGTCACGATGCCGACGGTGCCCTCCGCGCCCACCACAGCGCCGACCAGATCGTAGCCGCATCCTTCTTCACACGCACCGCCCAGCTCGACAATCTCTCCCGAAGCGAGCACCAGCGTGACGCCCAGCACGTGGTTGGTGGTGACGCCGTATTTCAGTGTGTGCGGTCCGCCGGAGTTCTCGGCGATGTTGCCGCCGATCGTGCAGGCCTGCTGCGAGGAAGGATCTGGCGCGTAAAAAAATCCGGTGTCCCTGACCGCGTTGGTCACGTGCAGATTGACGACGCCGCTCTCGACCTCAACGCGGCGGCTCGCGAGATCGATCGCGAGGATCCGGTTCATCCGCGAGGTGCAGATCATCACCGGAGCTTCGACCGGCAGCGCTCCGCCGGACAGCCCGGTCCCGGCGCCGCGCGGAACAAAAGCGATCTTGCGGCGCCAGAGCGCGGCCAGGATCGCGCTGGTTTCCTCGGTGGTGCGCGGCATCACCAGCAAATCCGGCGCGCTCTTTTCAATCGTCCATCCGTCGCACTCATAGACCTTGAGCTCCGACGGATGCGACACGATCGCGCGCGCGCCCACGATCGCGCGCAGCTCGTCGATCACGCCGGAATCCAGCGATGGCGCGATTTTGCCGTTGTCGCTCACGGGCGGAACTCTACCATATGCTGATGAATCGCGTCGCGGGCGCCATTTCCCGGCATGTGCGCGCCGCGATAATCTCACGGCATGATAAGAATGATTGATGCGCCCGCGCGCGCCGTCACACGGGGAAACTAATTTGGCTGAGACATTTTCTGAACTGAAACCCTCTGCGCGGATCCTGCTCGGTCCAGGTCCGTCCAACGTGCATCCGCGCGTGATGAAGGCGATGATGTCGCCGGTGGTCGGACATCTCGACCCGGATTTCATTGCGGTGATGGAAGACCTGAAGAAGCTTTTGCGCGTGGTGTTCCGCACCAGCAACGAGCTAACGTTTCCTGCCTCCGGCACGGGTTCGGCTGGAATGGAAATGATCATGGCCAACCTGATCGAGGATGGCGACGAAGTGGTCGTCGGTGTTAACGGCGCGTTCGGCAGACGGCTTGCCGACTCGGCCGAGCGCCTGGGCGCGAAGGTGATCAAGGCCGAAGCCGAATGGGGGCGGATCGTCGAGGCCGACGCCGTCGAGCGCGCGCTCAAGAGCGCGAAGAAGCCCAAGCTCGTCGCGATCGTTCACGCGGAGACCTCGACCGGAGTGCATCAGCCGCTCGAGGAGATCTCCGCGCTGGCGCATCGCTACGGCGCGCTGATGGTCGCCGACGCGGTGACCTCGCTTGCGTGCGTGCCGGTCGAGATCGACCAGTGGAAAATCGACGCGTGCTATAGCTGCACGCAAAAGGGGCTCAGCGCGCCGCCAGGCCTTGCGCCGGTAACTTTCAGCGCGCATGCGATGGACGCGATCAAGGCGCGCAAAACGAAATGCAGATCATGGTACCTGGACCTCGGGATGATCGCGAACTACTGGGGCGAGAGCCGCGTTTATCATCACACCGCGCCGATCACGATGAACTACGCACTGTACGAAGCGCTGCGCGTGGTGGTCGAAGAGGGGCTCCAGGTGCGATGGCAGCGGCATCGCGCAAACGCAGCGGCGCTGCACGCCGGATTCGCCGCGATGGGGCTCGCGCTGGTCGCGCAGGAAGGACGCCGTCTGCCGCAACTATCGACGGTCGCGGTGCCGGAGGGAATCGACGAGGCGCAAGTGCGCACCACTTTGCTCAAGCACTACAATATCGAGATCGCGGCCGGCCTCGGGCCGTTTCGCGGCAAGGTCTGGCGAATAGGGTTGATGGGCGAAAGCTGCAAGCGCGAGAATGTGACGCTGCTGTTGGGCGCGCTTGAGCAGGTACTCACCTCGATGGGCGCCGAAGTTGCGCGCGGGCGCGCGCTCGAGGCGGCGGACGCGGCATACAAAAAATAAAATTTCAATTCCAACGATTGAAAACGGAAACCGGGACAGGGAGACGAATTATGAAGATCTACGATTTCAAGCTAGCACCGAATCCGCGCAGGGTGCGGATTTTTCTCGCTGAAAAGGGGCTCAAGGTTCCGCTCGAGGAAATCGACATCATGAAGGGCGTCAACCGGCAGGCGCAGTTCCTGCGCATCAATCCGCTCGGGGGTATTCCGGTGCTCGAGCTCGACGACGGCCGCTACCTGGCGGAGAGCGTTGCGATCTGCCGCTACTTCGAGGAGCTGCATCCCGAGCCCGCCCTGTTCGGCAAAGAGGCGTTCGAGCGCGCGACGATCGAGATGTGGAATCGGCGCATGGAGTTCGCGCTGTTCGTGCCGATTGGGATGGTGTGGATGCATCTGCATGAGCTGACGCGCGGGCGCGTCAAGCAGATTCCCGAGGTTGGCGAGCAGCAGAAGAAAGTCGTCGAGATGCGCTATCGATGGCTCGACGAGGAATTCGGCCAGCGGCAGTTTATCGCCGGCGACAAGTTCACGATCGCCGACATCACAGCGATGGTCGCGATCGATTTCGCGAAGTTCAACAGTATCTCGATCGAGCCGGAGTTTAAGCACTTGCAGCGCTGGCATCAGGCGGTATCCGCGCGCCCGAGCGCGGCCGCATAGCGATGAAGCTGTACGACTTCACACTCGCGCCGAGTCCGCGGCGGGTGCGAATTTTCCTGGCCGAGAAAGGAATCGCGATTGCGCTCGAGCAGGTCGATATCATGCGCAACGCGAATCGGACGCCAGAGTTCTATCGCATGAATCCGCTCGGCTCGTTGCCGATCCTCGAGCTCGACGACGGATCATACCTGAGCGAGAGCGTCGCGATCTGCCGCTACTTCGAAGGAATACATCCTGAACCCGCGCTATTCGGGGTGGGAGCAAAGGAGCAGGCGATCGTCGAGATGTGGAACCGCCGCGTCGAGCTGTCGATCTTCGCGCCGGTCGGCCATGTCTGGTCGCATCTAAGCCCGGTCTCGGAAGGGCGCTCGAAGCGGATAAAAGAGTTTGGGCTGATCCAGCGGGACGCCGCTACGGCGGGATTCGCGATGCTCGATCGCGCGGTCGCCGATAGTCAGTTCATCGCGGGCGCACGATTCTCGATCGCGGACATCACCACACTATGCATGGTCGATTTCGCACGGACGGTCGATATCACGATTCGGCCGGAACAGAAAAATCTGGCGCGATGGTACGCCGCCCTATCATCGCGCCAGAGCGCCGCGGCATGAATCCGGCGTTCGCAGCGGCGTGGCGGATATTATTCCTCCGCGTCGTCGGCGGCGCCGGTTCCGTTGGTGCCGTTGCCGTTGGCTTCGTCGTCTTCACCTTCGGCGAGGTTCGCGACCGCGCGCACGCGTTCGGTTTCTTCCTGCCTGACCAGGCGCACGCCCTGCGCGTTGCGGCCCGTGATCCGGACGTCCTTGACCTTCAGCCGGATAATCTTTCCGCCGTCGGTGATCAGCATCAACTGATCGTCGGTGCCGACCTGGCGTACTGCGATCACTTTGCCGGTCTTCTCGGTCACATTCATCGTGATGACGCCCTTGCCGCCGCGATGCGTGAGCCGGTACTCGTCGGCCGGGGTGCGCTTGCCGAAACCCAGCTCGCTGACGGTCAGCAAGGTTTCATCGTCGCGCACCGTGGACATCGAAACGATCTCGTCCTGCACTAACGTGACGGTTTTGCCTTCCTTGACGGTCTCCGATTCCAGCTCCATGCCGGTAACGCCGCCGGTAGCGCGGCCCATCGGACGCACTTCTTCTTCCTTGAAGCGAATCGCCTGGCCCGCGCGGGTCGAGAGCACGATCTGCTGATTGCCGTCGGTGATGCGCACGTCGACCAGCGAATCGCCGTCCTCGAGATTGATCGCAATGATGCCGGTGGAGCGGATGTTGTCGTACTCTTCGAGCGGAGTTTTCTTGACCCGTCCGCGCCGGGTCGAAAAGAACACGAACTTGCCCGCCATCTCGCGCGGGACCGGCATAAAGGCTTGCAGAGTTTCGTCGGCGCTTAAGCTCAGCAGGTTTGCGACCGAGCGTCCTTTCGCGGCGCGTCCGCCCTCGGGCATCTCGTACGCCTTTAGCTGATAGACCTTGCCCATGCTGGTGAAGAACATCAGGCGGTCGTGCGTGGATACGCGTTCGAGATGTTCGACGAAATCCTCGTCGCTGGTGGTCGCGCCAATCTTGCCGCGTCCGCCGCGCTTCTGCGTGCGGTAGAGCGAGAGCGGGGTGCGCTTGATGTAGCCGCCGTGAGTGACGGTGACGAGCACGTCTTCCTCGACGATCAGATCCTCGATCGAGAACTCGCCCTCGGCTTCGACAATCTGCGTGCGCCGCGCGTCGCCAAATTCCTCCTTGATCGAACGCAGATCGTTTGCGACCAGCTTCATCAGCTCTTTTTCGTCGGCGAGGATCTTCTTGAGCCCCTTGATCGTGTCTTCGACTTCCTTGTGCTCGGTTTCGATCTTCTGGCGTTCGAGCGAGGTCAGGCGGCGCAAGGTCAAATCCAAAATCGCTTGCGCCTGGATCTGCGTCAGACTGAACTGACGCATCAGGCCCGAGCGCGCGGCCTCGGCGTCCTTGGACGCCCTGATGAGCTTGATCACCGCGTCGAGAGGGTTGAGCGCGATCAGCAGCCCGTCGAGGATGTGCAGGCGCGCCTCGGCCTCGCGCAGCTCGAATTGCGTGCGGCGCGTGAGCACGATTTTGCGATGGTCGATGAAGGCGAGCAGGATCTCGCGCAAGTTGAGCTCGCGCGGACGCCCCTCATGGATGCCAAGAAGGATAATTCCGTAGCTCTGCTGCATCTGGGTGAGCTTGTAGAGCTGGTTGAGGACGATGCGCGGTTCGGCGTCGCGTTTGAGCTCGATCACGATCCGCATTCCGTCGCGGTCCGACTCGTCGCGCAAATCGCTGATTCCGTCGATACGCTTGTCGTTGACCAGCTCGGCCATCCGCTCGATCAGCCGCGCCTTGTTCACCTGGTAGGGAATTTCGCGCACGATAATCGACGCGCGGCCCGAGCGCTTGTCGGTCTCGATCGCGGCCAACGCGCGCATCAGCAGCGATCCGCGCCCGGTCAGATAGGCCTGCCGGATCGCCTGACGCCCGAGCAACTGTCCGCCGGTGGGAAAATCCGGGCCAGGAATGATGTCGAGGATCTTCTCCAGGGTAAGCGCCGGATTCTCGATCAGCGCGAGCAACGCGTCGCAGACCTCGGTCAGATTGTGCGGCGGGATATTCGTCGCCATCCCGACCGCGATCCCGTCCGAGCCGTTCATCAGCAGGTTCGGAATTTCAGCGGGCAGGACTTCAGGTTCCTGATGCGAGCCGTCGTAGTTGGGAACGAAATCGACCGTGTCCTTGTCGATATCGAGCAGCAGCCGCTCTGCCAGCCGCGTGAGTTTGCACTCGGTGTAACGCATCGCGGCGGGCGGGTCGCCATCGACCGAGCCGAAGTTGCCCTGTCCGTCGATCAGCGGGTAGCGCATGCTGAACGGCTGCGCCATCCGGGCCAGCGCGTCGTACACCGACATGTCGCCGTGCGGATGATATCTGCCGAGTACGTCGCCGACCACGGCGGCGCACTTGATGTAGCGTCGGTTCGAGAGCAGGCCCGCACGAAACATCGCGTACAGGATTCGGCGATGGACAGGTTTCAGTCCGTCGCGGATAACCGGCAGCGCGCGCCCGATATTTACCGACATCGCATAGTCCAGATAGGACTGCTTCATGTCGTCTTCAATATTGAGCAGCGAGGGTTCGTTGCGGATGGGTTCGTTGCCGTTGGTCTCAGCCATTTATTCCGGATCTCCCGCGCGGAACTTGCGAAATTGAAAATCTGTCAGCAGCATGATTGGCGTAGCGACGCCCATAGCGCGATATTCTGGCGCAGCTTCTCGCGATGCCGATTGCGCTGATGCGGCACCAGGTCGTAATCGAACGCGTCCTCCGGATGCGCGATGGCTTCCAGGTCGAGTGCGATGCCCAACTCCTGCTCGGCGTCGCGGGCGTCGCGTTCGCATACCGCGCAATTCGTCACCATCGCGCGAATCTCGTCTTGCAGGAATTCTCTTGGTCCCATCAGACGGTCCGCATCCATAGCCGACGCGGCGCCGGGCCACGCTTGATCGCTCAGATGTCGAGGTTGCGCACGTTGAGCGCGTTCTCTTCGATAAACTGCCGCCGCGGCTCGACCTGATCGCCCATCAGCTTTGCAAAAATTTCTTCCGCCTCTTCGATCGACGAAATCTGCACCTTCAGCATCGAGCGCGTCTCGGGATTCATCGTCGTGTCCCAAAGCTGTCCCGCGTTCATCTCGCCCAAGCCTTTGTAGCGGTTCACCTCGACGCCTTTCTGCCCCGCGGCGAGAACCGCTTCTGCGACTGCTCTCAGGGTCGCGACGGTCTGCTCGCTGTCTCCGTTCTTGAGCGTGAGCGGAGCCTTGATTGCCTCCATGTCCGGCGCGAGGCGGCGGATTTCGCGAATCTCGCCGGTATGCAAAAGCGTCGCGTCAACGACCGTTGGCGGACGCGAGCCGTTGTGGCTATGCGAGAAAACCGCGCGCCATCGCGACTCGCCGTCCTGCAGGATCTGATGAGTCAAATTGTCGTCGCCGGTTTCCTTGCGGATCGCCTCAGCCATCGCCTTGGCCGCCTTCTCAGACTCGAAGCTCGCGTCGGTGATGGTCTTGTCGGTGGAAAGTTTTGCGAACGCAGCGATAATCGGACGCTCCTTCGAGCGGCGCTCGAGCGCTTCGAACATCCGATCGTAATACAGCGCCTTGCGCACGACTGCTTTGAGCGCCGCCCCCTTGAACTCGCGCGCGTCTTTGCCCTTCCCGGCTTCGAGCGTGACCGCGTCGGCGCCGAGATCGGTCAGGTAATCCTCGAGCGAGTTCTCGTCTTTCAAGTAGCGCTCGGTCTTGCCCTTTTTGGCGCGAAACAGCGGCGGTTGTGCGACGTAGAGATAGCCGCTTTCGATTATCTCGATGAACTGGCGGAAGAAGAAGGTCAGCAGCAGAGTGCGGATATGCGAGCCGTCAACGTCGGCGTCCGTCATGATCACGATTCGATGATAGCGGAGCTTGGCGAGGTCCTTGTCCTTGCCGACGCCCATCCCCAGCGCGGTGATCAGCACGCGCAGCTCGGTCGACGACAGCATCTTGTCGATTCGCGCGCGTTCGACGTTCAGGATTTTTCCGCGCAGCGGCAAAATTGCCTGGGTCTTGCGGTCGCGCCCTTCCTTCGCGGTCCCGCCGGCCGATTGGCCCTCGACCAGGTACAACTCGCACAGCGCCGGATCGCGTTCGGCGCAGTCCGCCAGCTTGCCCGGCAGAGAGCCTGAGTCAAGTGCGCCCTTGCGCCGCACCAGCTCCTTGGCTTTGCGAGCGGCCTCGCGCGCCTGGAGCGCTTCGAGCGCGCGTCCTACTATCTTCTTGGCATCGGAGGGAGTCTCCTCGAAAAACGCGCCGAGCTTCTCGTTTACCAGCGCGGAGACGTAGCCTTCGACTTCGGAGTTGCCGAGCTTGGTCTTGGTTTGACCCTCGAACTGCGGCTCGCCGAGCTTGACGCTGATAATCGCAACCAGTCCCTCGCGCGTGTCGTCGCCTTCGAGCCGCGTGTCCTTGTTTTTGAAAAGGTTATTCTTGGCCGCGTAGAAATTGATCGTGCGAGTCAGAGCGGACTTTAGTCCCGACAGATGCGTTCCACCTTCGCCGGTGTGGATATTATTCGCGTAGCTGAAGATTACTTCGTGGACCGCGTCGGTCCATTGCAGCGCGACTTCGATATCCACGCCTTCCTTGACGCCCTTGAAAAAAACTACGTCGTGGATGCGCTCGTTGTTCTCGGCCAGCAATTCGACGTACTCCGCGATTCCGCCTTCGAAGTGGAATTCCTCCACCTTGCCGATGCGATCGTCTTTTAGCCGGATTTTCAATCCAGCGTTCAGGTACGCGAGCTCGCGCAGATAGCGCGCGATAATCTCGTACTTGAACTTGATCTCTTTGAAGATCTCGGGGTCGGGAGAAAACGTCGTCTTGGTGCCTGTGGTCTTGCTGGCGCCGCGCTGCTCGACCTTTGACTTGGGCGCGCCTTGCTCGTAGCGCTGGAAGAAGATCTTGCCCTCGCGATGAACCTCGACCTCGAACTCGGCGCTGAGCGCATTGACCACCGACGCTCCCACGCCGTGCAGTCCGCCTGATACTTTGTACGCGCTACGCTCGAATTTGCCGCCCGCGTGCAGGACCGTGTGCACCACTTCGAGCGCCGAGCGCTTTTCGGTCGGATGCATGTCGGTCGGGATGCCGCGGCCGTTGTCCTCGACCGAGACGCGATCATCGCCCAGAATTACTACGTTAATTTCCGTGCAATGGCCGGCCAGCGCTTCGTCAACCGAGTTGTCGACGATCTCATTGACCAGGTGATGCAACCCGCGTTCGGCGGTGTCGCCAATGTACATCCCGGGGCGCTTGCGAACCGCCTGCAAGCCCTCGAGAACCTTGATTGAATCGGCGCCGTATTCGTCAGAACCTTGCTTATTTGCCATAGAAAAAAGAGCGGATAGATACCGTCCCGTCCTCTCCTCAACCAGCAATAATTATAGAAGGGGCAGGGTCAAAAGTAAAGGATGGAGCGGGAATCTCGGCGGAAAAATGGAACGTTGTTTGTCTGATTTGACTAAAAAGGTGATTTAGTCAGCAATCATACCGGAAAACTATCAACAGGCCTAGTTGACTTTCAGACCGTGGGTTCGTTTGGGTTTGAACCATAAATAGAATCACGTTTCTAATCGATTTCAGGTCGATTCAGGCGGCGGCGCGCTCGATCCCATCGAAGAATTGCCACCACAGATCGAGCGAACGTTCGGCGGCTGCGCGAATTCGCGCGCGCTCAGTATCGCCGAGCGTCATCGTCGCGAGGATATTATCGCCGACATCGCTGTGATCGCGGTCGGCGATTTCGTGCACGTCGAAAAACGCGACTTGCTCGCGCGAGAGCGCGTAGTGTTTTTCGAGAGCGCGCGCGAATGGGCCGAAGTTGCCGACTACCTGTCCTTCCGCGGCAACGTTGATCGCGGCGATTCCCTCGGCGAATGAGCGATCCTTGGTCGATAGCTCGAACCAATCGATCAGCGCCGCCGTCGAGGCGAGCGGGCGCGCATCGACCAATTCCGCGCGCGACATCCCGAGCGCGACACCGAGCCGGATGAACAACTCGGGATGCGGCGCGCTGCCGGAGATAAGGCCAGTCTCTTCTTCATAGAGGCTCTCGGCGAGCTTCACACGTTCGCCCGGGTCATGGCACCGCGAGTGCAGCGCGCTGACCGCGCGGGGGAACTCGCGCACCTGCAGAAAGAACTGCGCCGCGAACACGCGCATCCCGGCCGCAGAGACCTTGCCGGAGGCGATTTTGAGCCATAGCGGATGCCGCCCGAACGAGCGCCGCTCTTTCACGACCGCGAACAATTCGCGCACGAAGGTTTCACTGGCCATGGCTAACCTCTCAGTCGATATGCTTCAGGTCGTCGAGCATCTCGTCCGGGCCGATATAGCCGGACTTGCGTACTTTTATTTCCCCGCTCGAATCTATAATCAGCGTGGTCGGCACGCCCTCGACGCCGAACTTTCCGCGCAACTGGTCGTTCGCGTGGTCGCTCTTGGTCAGGTCGGCGCGCATCAGCACGAATCGCTGCGCCTCTTTGACCACTGCGGGATTTACGAAGGTGGAATGCTCCATCTCGCGGCACGGGATACACCAGTCAGCCGAGAAATCGATCAGCACTGGCCTGCGCGCGGACGCCGCGCTCTGGAGCGCCGTTGCATCGAACGGAGCGAACGCGATCTCTTTGAGCGCCGGCCGCGGTATCAGCAGGTAGATCATCGCCGCCACCGCGACTACCCCGACCGCTGTGCGGACTATCAGGAACGCGCGCAGCCTGCGTCCCGCGCCGGTAATGAATCCGAGCCAGATTCCGGCGGCGGCTGCGTAATAGGGCAGGATGCGGTCGATTAGGTGATGTGGCACGACAGGATCAAGGAAGTAGAGGGCGAGCCCGATCAAAACGAAGCCAAATAGCTGCTCGACCCACGCCAGCCATTCGCCCGAGCGCGGCAGTTTGCGGATACTGCCTGCGGCCAGCGCCAGGAAGATGTATGGAAAGCCGAGTCCGATCGCGAGCGTGAAGAACAGCGCGAAACCGAATACCGGGCTGGCGCTGCGCTCGACCATCAGGAGCAATCCCAGCACGAACGGCCCGATGCAGGGCGCTGCGACCACGCCCATCCCGAGCCCCATCAGGGCTGCGCCCGCGTAACCCGGCCGCGCCACGCCCGCGCGCTGCAGCATCCATTGAGGAGGCTGCAGCGAGAATAGCCCGAAGCTCGAAAGCGCGAGCACGACCAGCATCGCGGCGAGAAGTGACAGCACGTAAGGATTCTGCATCGCTGCGCCGAACAGTCCGCCCGACATCGCGACTGCGACCCCAACCGCCGAGAACATCACGGCGATTCCCAGCACGAACAGAATCGCGAGCGTCAGCACGCGGCGCGTTCCGCCGCCCTGGTTGCCGAAGTACGCGACGGTCACGCCGATGAGCGGATAGACGCAGGGCGTTAGATTGAGCGCTATCCCGCCCAGGAAGACGAAAACGAAGCCAAGAAACCATCCGTGATGCGCGAATACGTCAGCGGGTGCGTTTTCCGCGGCCGCCTGAGCAACTTGTGCGGTGAACGCCAGAAAGGATGAGACGACGCACGCGACTAACGCGGTGACTCGCACGACGCTCGCCGCGCGTGATGTGGATCCATAATTCATCAAGTCGCTCAGCTCGGCCTCGGGCGCTAATCCTCCGGCGAGATGACGCGGGCGGCTCTAGCCGTTTGCGACCGAGGTTCGTTTGCCATTGGTGGTGGAGAGCGGAACCGAATCGACAATCTCGAGTCCGTAGCCCGGCAGGTTTGCGAGCCGCGGCGTCGCGTCGGACATGATGATCATCTTGCGCACTCCGATATCGCGCAGGATCTGCGCGCCGATCCCGTAGTCGCGGAAGTCCGACTCGGTGGTGCCGTAGCGCGTGCTGGGCCGCTTGGACTTGGACTGCTGTCCGCCGAAGCCCTCGAGCTCCGAGGCGATCGCGTTGGACTCGCGCTTCAAGTAGAGCAGCACGCCTTCGCCCGCCTGCGCGATTCGCTCCATCGCAGAGCGCAGGAGCTCGCGCGTATTGCGTCCGGTGAAGCCGAACACGTCGCCCGGCAGGTACTCGCGATGCGCGCGGACCAGGATCGGGCGCTGCGGATCGACGTTGCCCATCACCAGCACCAGGTGCTCGGTGTAATCGACCAGGTTGCGGTACACGATCGCCTTGAAATTTCCGTAGCGGGTCGGAAGCCGCGCCTCCGCGATCTTCTGGACCATCGTCTCGGTGCGCAGCCGGTACTCGATAATGTCGGCGACGGTGACAATCTTGAGTCCGTGCACGCGCGCGAATTCAACCAGGTCGTCGCGCCGCGCCATGTTGCCGTCGTCTTTCAGAATCTCGCAGATCACGCCCGCGGGCTTGAGTCCCGCAAGCCGCGCAAGATCCACTGCGCCCTCGGTCTGCCCGGTCCGCACCAGCACTCCGCCCTCGCGCGCGCGCAGGGGATAGATATAGCCCGGCGTGATGAACTCGCTGCCGCTCGCGTCCTCGCGCACGGCCTGCAATACGGTGGTAGCGCGATCCTGCGCCGAGATCCCCTTGCCCGCGCAGCGTCGCGCGGTGATCGCGGTGGTGAACGCGGTGCCCAAGGGAGCCTGGTTGTCGCCGACCATCATGCTGAGTCCGAGCCGATCGATCCGGTCCGCCGCCATCGGCAGGCAGATCAGGCCGCGCGCGAACTTCGCCATGAAGTTGATCGCCTCGGGCGTGACCTTTTCCGCCGCCATCGAGAGGTCGCCTTCGTTCTCGCGCTGCTCGTCATCCATCAGGATGATCATGTGGCCGCGGCGGGTTTCTTCGAGCGCCTCTTCGATCGTGATAAAGGGCGCGCGGGCTTTGGTGCGGGGATTGATTTCGCCGAACATTAAAACTCTCTCAAGCAGACAGCAGATGGTCTCAATCTGTATCCTAGGAAAATTCTACACCGGCAGCAAAGCGCATACGATGGGCCGCCGGCTCGCGCGCGGGAGCATTGTCGGGCACGGCGATGCTATCCTCTGCCGATGGATCATTCTGCCCATACCGCGGTTTTGCTGGCCGCGGGACGCGGCACCCGGCTCGGCCCGCTTACCGCGGATACTCCCAAGCCATTGCTCGAGGTCGTTGGCGCTCCGCTTATCGAGCATATCGTCCGCGCGTTCGTGGAGGCCGGTGTGTGGCGATTTATCGTAGTGACCGGATATTTGGGCGAACAGGTTGCCGCGTGGTGCGCGAGGTTCGCCGAAGAAAATCCGGGAATCGAGATCGATCCAGTCGCGCAGGGCGAGCTCAATGGCACCGCGGGCGCGATACTCGCCGCGCGCGCGAAGATTGCGGATCAGCCGAGTTTCATCTTCGGATGGGGCGACGTGCTCATGGACCGTGCGAACTATCGCCGCTTCGTCGCGCGCGCCGCTGAAAACGATTTCGACCTGCTGCTTGCCGCCAACCGGATGAAAGATCCGTGGCGCGGCGCGGCGGTCTATCTGAGCGCCGACATGCGCGTCGAACGCCTGATCGAGAAGCCTCCCGAGGGCGAGTCGGAAACCGAGTGGAACAATGCGGGGTTGTTCGCGGCCAAGCAGATGATATTCGACTACGTTACGCAGCTTGCGCCGTCGCCGCGCGGCGAGCTCGAGTTGCCGCTGGCGATCGCCGCGATGATCAACGACGGCCGCGACGTGCGCGCGATCGACATGCGCGGCTTCTGGAGCGACGTCGGCACTCCGGCCGACCTGGAAGTCGCGCGTAAACGCTTTCATCCGAAACCGGGCACCCGAAAGCCGAAATTGAAATGAACCCGCGCCGCGACGAGCCAGGCGACGACGGATGGGACTCCGCCGAACTCGAACGCGCCGGGGTTCTCGCCCGCGAGCTGCGCGCGCTTGGCGGCGCGGATTCGCGCATCGTTGCGGTACGTGCGCCGGGACGCGTCAATCTTATTGGCGAGCATACCGACTACAGCGGCTTGCCGGTCTTGCCGGCCGCGATCGATCGCTCGAC
>JBAPSR010000065.1:0-7284 GCA_049281755.1 Binataceae bacterium (SeqCode) | reverse complement strand
ATTATCGCGCGCCGCGACGCGCGGGCGAACCTGATGCTGCTGCGCGATCTTTGCGATACGATGACTAACGGGTCGTTATGTGCGCTCGGAGGGCTTGCGCCGCTGCCGGTACTTAGCGCGTTGCGCCATTTTCCGGCCGATTTCGGCCTCAGCACGCGCGAGGTCGCCGACCTCAGATGAAGATTGGAACAAGGTTGAAACGCGATGCGGTCACAGAGCGACGCTGATCTCGGAACACCGTCCCGAACGGACACGCCCCCCGTCACCGTGACGATCGACGGTGCCGCGATCACGGTTCCCGCCGGAACCAGCGTGATGCGTGCGGCTGCCCTCGTCGGACACAAGATCCCCAAGCTCTGCGCGACCGATTCGCTTGAGCCTTTCGGCTCGTGCCGGCTCTGCCTGGTCGAGATTGACGCGATGCGCGGCTATCCTGCCTCGTGCACCACTCCGGTGCGCGATGCGATGGTCATTCGGACCGAGACCGCCGCGCTCGCCAAGCTGCGGCGCGGCGTGATGGAGTTGTACATCTCCGACCATCCGCTCGATTGCCTGACCTGTCCGGCCAACGGCAACTGCGAG
The DNA here is from genome assembly GCA_049281755.1 of Binataceae bacterium (SeqCode). Lineage (GTDB taxonomy): Bacteria > Desulfobacterota > Binatia > Binatales > Binataceae > JBARDN01. The sequence continues at coordinate 6,702 of JBAPSR010000065.1, read as the reverse complement.
TTGCAGGAAATGGCCGGTGTCGTCGGACTGCGCGAAGTCCGCTACGGCTACCAGGGCGAAAATCATCTCGACGCTCCCAAGGATCAATCCAACGCGTTCTTCACCTTCGACCCCGCGCGATGCATCGTGTGCTCGCGATGCGTTCGCGCATGTGAGGAAGTGCAGGGCACCTTCGCGCTGACGATCGACGGCCGCGGCTTCGGATCGGTCGTCGCGGCCAGCGAGAACGAGCCATTTGGCGCGTCCGAATGCGTGTCGTGCGGCGCGTGCGTACAATCGTGTCCGACCGCTGCGCTCACCGAAAACTCGATTATCGCGATGGGCCAGGCGGAGCGCAGCGTCGTCACCACTTGCGGGTACTGCGGCGTCGGATGCTCCTTCAAAGCCGAGATGAAGGGCGATTCGGTAGTGCGGATGGTGCCGAATCTCAACGGCGCTGCGAATCATGGCCACGCCTGCGTCAAGGGACGCTTCGCGTGGGGCTACGCGACGCATCCGGATCGGGTCAGGCATCCGATGATCCGCGCGCGAATCGAAGACCCGTGGCGCGAAGTCTCGTGGGACCAGGCGATCGCGCACGCTGCCAGCGAGCTGCGCCGAATCCAGAGCCGCTACGGACGCGACGCCATCGGCGGGATCACCTCCTCGCGATGCACTAACGAAGAGACCTATCTGGTGCAGAAAATGGTGCGCGCCGCCTTCGGCAACAACAACGTCGATACCTGCGCGCGCGTCTGTCATTCGCCCACCGGCTACGGTCTCAAGACCGCATTCGGCACCAGCGCGACCACCCAGGATTTCGATTCGGCCCGCAAAGCTGACGTGATCTTGATTATCGGCGCCAATCCCACCGAGGGGCATCCGGTCTTCGGCTCCGCGCTCAAACGGCGGATTCGCGAGGGCGCCAAGCTGATCGTGATCGATCCGCGCCAAACCGAAATCGTCAAGCTGCCGCACGTCGCCGCGACCTATCATCTGAAGGTCAGGCCCGGCACCAACGTCGCGCTCATCAACGCATTCGCCCAGGTGGTGCTGACCGAAGGCCTGGCCGATTTGGATTTTGTCGCGAAGCGATGCGACCCGAAAGAATTCGAAATCTGGCGCAACTTCATTCTCGAGCCGGGCAACTCGCCGGAAGCCGTCGAGGCGACGATCGGCGTTCCCGCGGCCGAGCTGCGCGCCGCCGCGCGCCTGTATGCGTCCGTCCCCAATGCCGCCATCTATTACGGCCTCGGCGTGACCGAGCACAGCCAGGGAACCACGATGGTGCTCGGGATGGCCAACCTTGCGATGCTTACCGGAAATATCGGGCGTCCCGGGGTCGGCGTGAATCCGCTTCGCGGCCAGAACAACGTGCAGGGCTCGTGCGATATGGGTTCCTTCCCGCGCGAGCTTCCGGGTTACCGCGATATCGACGATGACGCAGTTCGCGGATTGTTCGAGCGCGACTGGGGCGTGAAAATCGACTCCGAACCCGGCTTCAGGATTCCGAACATGATGGACGCCGCGCTTGACGGCAGCTTCAAGGGGCTTTATGTCCAGGGCGAGGATCCGGTCCAATCCGAACCCGACTCGGCGCACGTGATCAAAGCGCTTAGAGAGATGGAGTGCGTGGTCCTGCAAGACATCTTCCTGAACGAGACCTCGAAATACGCGCACGTGATCCTGCCCGGATCGTCATTCCTCGAAAAGGACGGCACGTTCACCAATAGCGAGCGCCGCGTCTCCCGCGTGCGCAAGGTGATGGAGCCGCTCGCCGGCTACCAGGACTGGCAGATTACCTGCCTGCTTTCGGCGGCGCTCGGCTATCCGATGGAGTATTCGCACCCGTCGGAAATCATGGACGAGATCGCGCGCCTCACTCCGACCTTTTCCGGTGTCAGCTACGAAAAGCTCGAACGCCTTGGAGGTCGAGGCGTGCAATGGCCCTGCAACGATGCGGCGCCCGAAGGCACTCCGACCATGCACGTCGACCGCTTCGTGCGCGGTCTCGGCAAGTTCACCGTCACTGCGTACATCCCCACCCAGGAGCGCACTTCGGCGCGCTTTCCACTGATCCTGACGACTGGCCGCATCCTCACCCAGTATAACGTCGGTGCGCAGACGCGCCGCACCGCCAATGCGGCGCTCCACGCCGAGGATCTGCTCGAAATTCATCCGCATGACGCCGAGCAGCGCGGAATCCGCGACGGAGTATGGGTCAACGTGCGATCGCGCAAGGGCGCAACCCGGCTTCGCGCGCAATTGTCGCAGCGGATGCAGCCCGGAGTCGTGTACACGACGTTTCATCATCCGGAATCGCAGACCAATCTGCTGACCACCGAATTTCAGGATTGGGCCACCGGATGCCCCGAGTACAAGGTTACCGCGGTCGAAGTTTTGCCCGTAGCCCGGCTCGAAGATTACGAGCGCGAACCGAGTCCGTCGAGCGCCGCCGAGTAGCGCGTCCGAGTAGCGAACCCGAGCAGAGAACAGTGGATATCCGGCGTCTGGTCAGAATGGCGAACGACATCGGCGCATTCTTCGAGCCTTATCCCGATCGCGCCCAGGCGACCGCCGACGTTGCTCATCATATGCGCAGCCGCTGGGCGCCCGTGATGCGCCGGCAGATTATCGAGTATCTCGAAGCAGGCGGCGACGGCTTGAGTGACATCGCGCGCGACGCGATCGCGATTCTCGCGCGCCAGCAAGCCTCGCACCGAGCGGCGGAAACCGGTGGTGAAAAACCCAATCGATGACATCCGCAGCGCGCGCGTGCAGGCGCTCAAATGGTCCGGCGGACGCACGGCCAAGAGCGAGGAATGCCTCGCCGCGGAGGAGCCGCTCGAAATTCGCCTGGCAGGCCGCCGCTTCACGCTCACGATGCGCACGCCCGGCAATGACGACGAGCTGGTCGCGGGATTTCTTTTCGCCGAAGGCTTCGTCGCCTGCGCGCACGAGCTCGGCGAGATTCGCCGGGTGCGCGGACCGGACGGCAAGCTCGAACCCAACATTTTAGACGTGGTGCTCGAGGTTCCCGCCACGGCGCTGCGCGATCGTCTCAAGCGCAACTTCGCGATCTCTTCAAGCTGCGGAATCTGCGGCAAAACCAGTATCGAGTCGATCACCCGGCGAGTCACGCCGCCGCAAGGCAAAGTGCGAGTGTCCCCGCAGGTGATTCTCAGCCTCGCCGCCGCGATGCGCTCCGAGCAGAAAGTCTTCGCCGCGACCGGTGGCCTGCACGCCGCCGCGCTATTCGATCTCGCAGGAAAAATCCTCGAGCTGCGCGAAGACGTGGGCCGCCACAACGCGGTGGACAAGATCGTCGGATGGGCGCTCGCGGCCGGGATGGTTCCGCTCAGCAGCAATCTCCTGATGGTCAGCGGCCGGCTCTCGTTCGAGCTGGTGCAAAAGGCCGCCGCCGCCGGCGTCCCGATCCTCGCCGCGGTCTCGGCGCCATCGTCGCTCGCGGTCGAGCTTGCCGAGGAAGCCGGCACCACGGTAATCGGCTTCCTGCGCGACGGCAGCTTCAATATCTATACCCATCCCGAGCGGATCGCGCCCTGACCGGCTTGGCTGGCGCGCAGATTTTGTATTACACTGCGTATTACAGGAACGGCAATGGCGATCATGACTTTACGAATCGACGCGCGACTGGCGGCCACTATCGAGCGCCTCGCGCGCGAGGAAGGAACCACGAAATCCGGACTCCTTCGCGAGGCGGTAGAGGTGCTGGAGCATCGCCGCCGAAGACGCATGCGCGCCGAGGTTCGCCCGTACGATCTGATGAAGAAAGGAATCGGATGCTGGATCAACGGACCCAGCGACCTCTCCGTCGATACCGGCCGAAAGGTCGCTGAAATGCTGCTCGCGAGGAAACGCGCCCGTGATCTTGATCGACGCCGGTCCCTTAGTCGCCCTGTGCAGCCGCAATGACACGTGGCACCTGGCCTGCCACGAAGTCCTCGCGGAAATTCGCGAACCATTGCTCACAGTTTGGCCCGCAGTCGCCGAGGCGATGCACCTGCTAAAAGATTCGGATATTGCGCAGGATACCCTGCTTGGATGGCTGGTGGCCGGAGCGGTCAAACTGGCGTCACTCGAACATGCGGACCTACCCAGAATCCGCGAACTGGTGCGCAAGTATCGCGACCTTCCGATGGATCTTGCCGACGCCGCGCTCGTCCGCGTTGCCGAGCGCGAGCGGATCAAGCGCATCTTCACCGTCGATCGCCGCGATTTCGAGATCTATCGCCCCTACCGCCTGGGCCGCTTCGACATCGTTCCGTAGACTCCATAGTCCGCAAAACGATGGCGGGGTGTCATTCCCGCGCGAGGCTGCCACGCGAGATCCTCCCCTGAGCAAGGCCGAAGGGTATCGCGCGCCGGGGCACTAAATGAAATGTGGGCTCAGAGCATGGTCGCCTCGGGATTCCTCGCGCAGCGCTCGGAATGACGGTTGAGGGCTCGGCTGGGACTGCGATACTCATGCACCAAGCCCTCAACGTCATTCCGAGCCCCTTCGGCGTTGCTCAGGGCAGGCTCCGGCGAGGAATCACGAGGCGGGCATGCTCAACGCCATCAGCCGTGCAGCGGCCCCTCGATCGGGATACCCTTCGGCCTTGCTCAGGGCAGGCTCTCGCGCGCGCCAGCACGCGCGCGGGGATGACAAGGCGGCATCGAGACTGCGCCCCTTGAGCGGCGCTGGTGCCGGTGCTTAAGCTGATGGGTCATGCAGGTGCCGCCCGATGTTTGCGCGTAAGCGCGCGCTCGATCGCCTTGCCCGGGAAAAGACGCTCTACCAGCGCCATCCGGGTGGAGAGGTTTCGGTGTGCGTGGTTTACCCGAACGTCTATCCGGTCGCGATGGCGAATCTCGGCTTCCAGGCCGTGTTCCATATCTTCGATTCGAATCCGTCGGTTGACGCCGAGCGCGGCTTCCTGCCCGATCCCGACGAGCGCCCCGCGATCGCCTCGGGCGCTGCGCGAATCCTGTCGTTCGAGCGCGGCCGTCCACTCTCTGATTTTGATATCCTCGCGTTCTCGATCCCGTTTGAGACCGACTACCTGAATCTCCTCGCGATTCTGCGCTCGGCGGGAATTCCGCCGCGCCGCGCCGATCGCGCAGGACGCAACTTTCCCCTCGTGATCGCGGGCGGCTCCGCGATCTTCCTCAATCCCGAGCCGATCGCCGACTTCGTCGATCTGTTTCTGATCGGCGAGGGCGAACAGATGGTGCCCGAGTTTATCCAGCGCTTCCTCGCCTCGCGCGCAAACCCCGCGCGCCTCGACGACCTCGCACAGGTCGAGGGCGCGTACCGTCCGGATTATTATCGACCCGCTTACGACCAGAGCGGCCGCCTCGCGGCTGTCGCCTACGCCGGCCCGGGCAAGCCCGCGGTCCAGCGCAGGCTCGTAAAGGATCTGAATCAGTTCACCACCGCGTCCCTGATTCTCACCGAAGAATCAGTTTTCGGCGACATGTACCTGGTCGAGGCGAGCCGCGGATGCCAATGGGGATGCCGCTTCTGCGCCGCGGGCTTCATGTACCGGCCGATCCGTTATCGCTCGCCCGACAATCTCGTCAAGGAGGCAAAGCGCGGACTCGCCGAACGCGGCGTGATCGGCCTGGTCGGAGCCGAGATGGCAAGTGTCCCGGGCGTCGCGGAAATCGCGCAGAGCGTCGCCGACGCGGGTGGACGGCTGTCGCCGTCTTCCTTGAAAGCCGATTGCATCTCGCCGAAACTCGCCTCCGCGCTCTCGCAGGCCGGCAATCGCAGCGTCACGATCGCGCCCGAAGCCGGCAGCGAGCGGATGCGCAAAGTAATCAACAAGAATCTTAGCGAAGCGGAAATTCTGGACGCCGCCGCGATGATGATGGGCGAGGGAGTCGAGAACTTGAAGCTCTATTTCATGCTGGGATTGCCCGAGGAGCAGGATCACGACGTTCTGGGAATCGCGCATCTGGCCGGAAAAATTCTCGAGCAGGCGCGCGCGCGCCGCCAGCATATCGGCCGCGTCACGGTCTCGCTCAACCCATTCGTGCCCAAACCATGGACGCCGTTCCAGTGGGATCCGATGGAGGATCCACGCGCGACCAAGCGCAAGATCGCGCTGTTGCGCAGCGCCCTTGGAAAGCTCGGCACTATCGAGCTCGACGCCGAATCACCGCGCGAAGCGTACTTCCAGACTCTGGTTTCGCGCGGCGACCGCCGGGTCGGTGCGATCCTCGAACGCCTGGACGCCGCAGGATGCGACGCGCCCGGTCCGATCTGGCGCGAGCTCGCGGAGATTCGCCGCGAAGCCGACGACGGCGGATGGACCGCCAGTCCCAATCCCGACTTCTACGTGACTCGCCACTTCGCCGACGACGAAATCCTGCCGTGGGATTTTATCGACCATCACATTCATAAGTGGTTCCTGCTTTCGGAGCGCAAAAAGGCGCACTTCGAGCATCAGACTCCGCCCTGCGACGTCACCCGCTGCGATGTCTGCGGCGCGTGCTGAAAATCTGTATGGTGAAGAGGCTGGGTGTAGGAGGAGACAGATGGGGATGAAAACCGGAGTCGCTCGAATCCTTGGCGCTGCAACCGCGATTCTTGCTGCCGCCGTGATCGCCAACCAAATCGCGGCGACCGCCTTCGCCGCGCCGCCCGATCCCGGAGAACCTGAGACTTCGGTCGTGCCCGCAGGGCCCAACAACGGCCCGAGCGCGGCTCCTTCG
>JBAPSR010000064.1:0-2187 GCA_049281755.1 Binataceae bacterium (SeqCode) | reverse complement strand
TTGAAATTGAGCGGGATATATCGCCTCCGCCAGATTGAATTTCATCGCACGCATACTGTCACACTCCGCAGACGCGGACCCATGATTCGGCTAACGAGAATCTCGCTTTGGATGGAACGAATTATTTATACTTGGGACGCGCGCAAACATCTGACAGCCGTTAGCGGTGCGATGGCCGCCGCCGGCATGACATGGGCGTGACGGGCCGGCTAATCAGCATCAACATGCGACGCTCCCTGTTCTGAGAGGGGCCGGAAATGAGCTGGAAATCTGGGCGCTGTTCGCAGCCACTGAGGGAATTCTTTGCCTGACTCCCGGACCCGCCGTGCTGCTGGTGCTCGCGCAAGGGCTCTCGCGCGGACGCACTGCCGCGCTATGGGCGGCGCTCGGTAGCCTTGCGGCAAATAGCCGCTACTTCATCCTATCGGCGACCAGTCTCGGCGCGATTCTGGTGGCTTCGTTTGATCTGTTCCTGATGGTGAAATGGATCGATGCCGTTTACCTCGTATACCTTGGACTGCGCACCTTCTTCGGCAAGTCTTCCGCACTCTCGATGAGTATCGAAGAACGCAGGCCGATAGCCGCGCGGCGGATGCTCGCGAATGGGTTCGTTCTGCAAGCGTCGAATCCGAAGACGCTGATTTTCTTCACCGCGATTCTGCCGCAGTTCGTAAACCCACACGCGCATCTCGCCTACCAGATCGCGATCCTCGGCGTGACCAGCGTCGTGATCGAATTTTTCGTGCTGCTGGGTTACGGCAGCTTTGCGGGACAGGTCTCGCTGTACGCGCTCCGCCCGCGCTTTGCGAAGCTCACCGACCGGATCGCGGGCTCGATGCTTGTCGCGGCGGGAATCGGAATCGCCGCGATCCGCCGCGAAGCCTAGCGCATCGTTTCGTAAGCTCCGTACGGCCGGTCCCGCCATGCTTGATCATCCGGGCGCAAAGGTGTTCGGTATCGCAACATGGAGTCATCTCCCATGGAGTCATCTATGCCGGAGGATCAAGCGCTGTCGCCCTGGTGGCGCCGCTCGGCGATTGCGACGATCGTCGTGTGCTTCTGCGTGCTCGGATGGCTCGCAAAGCTGACGTACTCCGAGGCGCCGCCGATTCCCGAACGCGTAGTCGCACCGGACGGTGCGGTGTTATTCACCGCCGCCGATGTCGCTGCCGGGCAGCAGGTCTTTCTGCGTTACGGATTGATGGAGAACGGCACCATCTGGGGACACGGCGCATATCTCGGCCCCGACTTCTCAGCCCAGTATCTGCACACGCTCGCGATCGATGCCGAGAAGAGCGTCACCGAACGCCATGGGTTCGTAATGCCGGCGCAGCTCGCGCCGAGCCAGCGCCTGATCGTCAAGGCGGAAGTCACGCGGATGCTCAAGCGCAACCGCTATGATCCCGTCACCAAAACTCTGACCTTCACCGAAGCGGAAGCCGCTTCCTATCAACACCAAATCGCCCTGTGGACCGCCTACTTCACCAATCCATCGCAGGATGCGGGCCTTCCGCGCGATTACATCAGCGACCCAGTGCAACTGCGCGAGTTGACCTCGTTCTTCGCCTGGGCGGCGTGGGCTTCGGTCGCGAATCGTCCCGGATTGAACTACTCGTACACCAGCAACTTTCCCTATGATCCCTCGGCCGGCAATCTGCCGACCAGCGGCGCGGTCCTATGGAGCGCGCTCAGCGTGATCACGCTGCTCGGTGCGACCGCGGCTGTGCTGTTCGCATTCGGCCGCTTCGATTTCCTCGGATGGCGCCGGCAACGCGGGCATGTGCATCCGAAGATGCTCGCCGGGGTGACGACGCCGAGCCAGCGCGCGACGATCAAATACTTCGCGGTGATCGCGTTGCTGTTCCTTGCGCAGGCCCTGGTCGGCGGTGGCACTGCGCACTACCGCGCGAATTCGGGCAGCTTCTATGGATTCAATCTCTCATCGATTTTGCCCAGCCAGATTCTGCGCACCTGGCATCTGCAACTCGCGATCTTCTGGATCGCAGCCTCTTATGTAGCAGGCGGACTATTCCTGGCTCCCGTCATCGGAGGCGCCGAGCCGCGCGCGCAGGCCCTGTGGGTGAACATCCTGTTTGTGGCGCTGGTCCTGGTCGTCGTCGGGAGTCTGCTCGGCGAATTCGCCGGAGTGCATCAGTGGTTCGGCAGGTTCTGGAGCTGGTTCGGCGA
>JBAPSR010000063.1:0-1675 GCA_049281755.1 Binataceae bacterium (SeqCode) | reverse complement strand
GGTGATAATCGCCCGCAGAATGGGCTTGGATAATCGCGGCTAGCGCGGGGATTCGGCAAGGAGAACGAAATTGGGGTTCGTCGTCTCGCATGCCGCCGCTTGCCACGATCAATTTCGCGCGCAACTCGGAGGAGATAGCTGTGAACAACAGTAATCCGCAGGATGAAAACGGCTCCGCCTACCATCTGTCCGAGCCGCAGGCAGATCTCGACTTGGTGTCAGTTCTAAAGGGCACGCCCGGCGGGGAATTACTACGCCGCTATTGGCATCCGGTCGCGGTCGCATCGGAGGTCGGCGAGCTTCCGATCGCGGTGCGCGTGCTCGGCGAGGATTTGATTCTGTTCAAAACGCCGAAGGGCGAATTCGGGCTGGTGTATCCGCGATGCTGCCATCGAGGGACGACCTTATATTACGGCAAAGTCGAAGAACGCGGCATCCGATGTTGCTATCACGGATGGCTATTCAGCCCGCAGGGGCGATGCCTCGATCAGCCGTGCGAGCCCGGTGGCGGCGACAAGCGCGACAACTATCGACAGCCATGGTATCCGGTGCAGGAACGCTACGGTCTGGTGTTCGCCTATCTTGGTCCGCCGGATCGCCTACCAATCCTGCCGCGCTATCAGGCGTTGGAGGTCTTGGAGCCGGGCGAATCGATCGCAGCCGACGGCAGGAGCCTGGGATCGGGCGGCGATGTGATCGCGCCGTGCAACTGGTTTCAGCATTGGGAAAACGTGATGGACCCGTATCACGTCGCCATCCTGCACTCGGCATTCAGCGGAATCCAGTTTATTCCCGCGATGGCGCAGATGCCCGACGTATCTTTCGAGCCTTCGCCGATTGGCATTACCAGCACGCAGATCAGAAGCATCGAGGGCAAAGTTTTCCGCCGCGTCACCGAAGTGGCGATGCCGACGCTGCGCGTGGTTCCGAACCCGTGGGCGACGGGGTTCAATCGCCCGGTTGAATCGATTGGTTGGACGCTTCCCATCGACGACACGCACTACCGAATCTTTACTGCCGGCCGCGCCACGGAGTCCGGTCCTCTTTACTACCCGCCGAAAGGTCTCATGAGTGGGAATCGGCGCTGGCAGGACATGAGCGAAGAGGAGCGCCAGCGCAAACCGGGCGATTGGGAAGCGCAAACCGGGCAGGGAGCGATCACGTTCCATTCCGAAGAGCATCTTGCGTCTTCAGATCGCGGCGTCGCGATGCTGCGGCGATTTTTCCGCAAACAGATCGCCACAGTGGCCGAAGGCGGCAACCCCGCCGGCACGATCTTCGATGAGCGCAACGGAACGGTAAAATTCGCCGCCGGCAACTACCTGGAAGAACCCGGCAATCTGCCGTCGCCAGCGGCCCGATAAAAAAAGGCGGTCCGGATGGACCGCCTTTTTTGATCGTAGAAAATTATCGATCAGCCGATTTCGCGGCCTACTACCGATACGAAGCTTACGCAGCGGCCTGGGGCGCCGCCTAGATTGTGGGTCAGGCCGAGCTTGGGGTCGTTGATTTGGCGCTTGCCCGCTTCGCCGCGGAATTGGAGCCACATCTCGTACATCATCCGCAGGCCCGAGGCGCCGATCGGATGGCCGAATGACTTGAGGCCGCCGTCCGGATTCACCGGCAGCTTGCCGTCGAGGTCGAAGTAGCCGTCCATCACGTCCTGCCACGCGGT
>JBAPSR010000062.1:0-2962 GCA_049281755.1 Binataceae bacterium (SeqCode) | reverse complement strand
AATCGTTGGATGCAGCCACTCGGGGCCGCCGAGTTCCGGATGATCGATATTGTAGTGCAGGCCGCGCGATTCGTCGCGCGCCATCGCGGAGCGCACGATCAGCTCGGCAATCGTGACCAGGTTTCGCAGCTCGATCAGGTCGGAATCGATAATGTGATCCCAGTAGTAGCTGTGAATCTCTTCCTTCAGCAGCTCGATTCGGCGCAGTGCGCGTTCCAGGCGCCGATCGCTGCGCACGATCCCGACGTAGTTCCACATCAGGCGGCGAATCTCGTCCCAGCTCTGCGTGATCAGCACGCGCTCCTCGCTGCGGATCGCGCGGCCGGGGTCCCATTCCGGAAACTCCGGAGGAACTCCGCCCGCGCCGTCGAGCATCCGCCGTGCGGCGGCCGCGGCGCGCCGGCCCATCACGGCAGCTTCCAGCAGCGAGTTCGAGGCGAGGCGATTCGCACCATGCAGCCCAGTCATCGCGACTTCGCCCGCGGCGTAGAGTCGCGGAATCGCGGTCGCGCCTTCAAGGTCGGTGATCACGCCGCCGCACAGGTAGTGCGCGGCCGGAACTACGGGAATCGGTTCTTTGGTCAGATCGAATCCATAGCTGAGGCATCGCTGATAGATATTCGGAAAGCGCTCGCGGATGAATCCGGCGTCGCGATGACTCAGATCCAGGTAGACGCAATCGAGCCCGTGGCGCTTCATCTCGGAATCGATCGCGCGGGCGACGATATCGCGCGGCGCCAGCTCCGCGTCGGCGGTGTAGCTCTTCATGAACGGCGTGCCGTCGGGGAGTTTAAGGATCGCGCCTTCGCCGCGCAGCGCCTCCGAGATGAGGAATGATTTGGCGGCGGGATGGAACAGGCAGGTCGGATGAAACTGGTAGAACTCGAGGTTCGCGACCGGCGCGCCCGCCCGATAAGCCATCGCAACCCCGTCGCCCGACGCGATGTCGGGATTGGTCGTGTATAGATAGACCTTGCCCGCGCCGCCGGTCGCGAGCAGCGTTGCGCGCGCGAGAATTTTCCTGATCGTGCCTGAGGTCCTGTCGTACGCATACACGCCCCAGCACGATCCGGGGCGTCCGCCCGAAGGGCTCTCGACCAACAGATTGATCGCGACGTGATTTTCGAGCGTGCGGATATTCCCGCGTGCGCGCGCGGCCTCGGTCAGCGCGCGCATGATCTCCTGGCCGGTCAGGTCTTGCGCGTGCAGAACCCGGCGATGGCTATGGCCGCCCTCGCGTCCGAGATCGTATTCGTCTTCGCCGCCATGCTCGATTCGGGTGAAGCGGGTGCCGAAGCGAATCAGGTCGCGTACCACCTCGGGACCGTCGCGGACGATACTCTCGACCGCGGCCGGATCGCATAGCCCGGCTCCCGCGCGCAAGGTGTCGGCGACGTGCGATTCGAACGAGTCATCGACGCTCCACACGCTGGCGATTCCGCCCTGCGCGTAATTGGTGTTGGCTTCGGTGCTGCCGGCCTTGGTCAGGACGGTGACCGAGCCGGATTCGGACGCGGCAAGGGCGAACATCAGGCCCGCGATTCCGCCGCCGATTACGAGATAGTCGGTGCTGAACTGGCGTTGCATCAGAGGTGCTGTGCGCCTCGGGCCGAGCGGCGCGCCTTACGTGCTTATAACGCGACGCTACGTTAGGGGAGCTTTGGCAGTCAATATGGCGTGCGACAAAGCGAATTGCTCCGGTTTGAGGATTGCCATATCCTTCAAATAGAAGCCTCGCCCCGCGCAGGTCGCGGGTCAAGCCGTGGAACTCACCACTCCTAATCTGCTGACGCTGTTTCGAATCGCGACCATTCCGGTCCTGGTATGGCTGTTGACATTCACCGGCCCGGTGCCATCGGCGATCGCGGCGGCGGTGTTCTTCCTCGCGACCATCTCGGATTTTTTCGACGGCTACCTGGCGCGCAGCTACAACTCGGTTACCGCGCTCGGAAAATTCCTCGATCCGATGGCCGACAAGCTGCTGGTGGCCGCGGTGTTGATCATGCTGTGCGCGATGCCGCGAATCCCGCACGTGCCGGGCTGGATCGTCGCGGTGCTGGTGGCGCGCGAGTTTGCGGTGACGGGACTGCGCGCGGTCGCGGCGGTTGAGGGGATGGTGCTGGCGGCGGAGGAGCTGGGGAAATACAAGATGTCGCTGCAGGCGATCGCGATTCACGGGCTGCTGATCAATTACACCTACTTTCACGTGGACTGCTTCGCGTTCGGGATGTTCGTGCTGTGGATCTCGCTGGTGGTGAGCCTGTGGTCGGGCGGAGATTATTGCATCAGGGTGCTGCGCGCGCTGCGGCCGCGCGTGATCGCGGCGTCGTCGAAGCGCGCGGCGGGTTGATTGACACGGCGTGCGGCGCCCGATAAACGAATAAATCCGGCCTTCGACAAAACGGCGAGCGGGTGTAGCTCAGTTGGTAGAGCGTGTGCTTGCCAAGCACAAGGTCGTCGGTTCGAAACCGATCACCCGCTCCATTCTCATCTCATTGTGTTCTGCTTGGCGAGGGCCGTTTCGAACATAGGCCTGCGATCCATTACGAACAGGCGCGGTCGGGGCTCTGCCCGGCGAACATACAACAGGAATGCTGAACGCGCTGGCTGTCCCAACCACCAGCCTCGCCCGATGACTACTTGTCTTTGCCAATCTTGGCTGATAAAAATCTCTAGCTCGCGGTAGTACGCAACCGCTAGATGGGGGGATGTCAAGTTGAATTTTGCTGCTGCGATGTTCGCTTGTAGCGTGGCGAGCCTCGTTTGCCTTACTGGCTGTGCGGTACAAAAGGAATGGACCGCAACGGGCGGGAGCCGTGCCGACGGAACGGTAGAGTTGGCCTACGAATATGGCGCGTTTCAGAAGCCTCAAGTCGACGACACACAGGGCGTGGATCTAGCCTCTTCGATGTGCGCCGGCTGGGGATACACCGGATCGCAGCCATTCGGCCCGATGAGGAAG
>JBAPSR010000061.1:0-4817 GCA_049281755.1 Binataceae bacterium (SeqCode) | reverse complement strand
AAGCGCCCCGCCGTCTCGCGCGTGATGCGCGCGCGCTCGCGCGGGTCGGTGACGCCGCGAGTCGCGGAGAGATCGGCGCCGGCGGAGAATGCGGCGCCGGTGCCGGTAACGATCAGCACGCGGATCTCGCGGTCGTCGCGCACCTGATGGATGAGGCTCTCGAGCTCGAGGATGACCTCGTCGTTCAGCGGATTGCGCTTCTCGGGCCGGTTGAAGGTGATGGTGGCGATCGCGGCGGTTTTTTCAAAAGTGAAATGTGTCGGCATCTGGATTCCTCGCGCGCGCGATGGCGCGGCGTCCGATGCTAGCGCCGCGCGCGATTTCCCGCGATAGCCCGGACGCGGGCCGCATGCTCTACTTGATCGCGGCAAGGCTCAAGGAGCGCAGCGCGATGGACGTCAGCAAGATCACGCCGGGGCGAAATCCGCCCGACGAAATTCACGTGGTGGTCGAGATTCCGCAGGGCGGGGCGCCGATCAAGTACGAGCTCGACAAGGTTTCGGGCGCGCTGTTCGTCAACCGTTTTCTGCACACCGCGATGTTTTATCCGGCCAACTACGGATTTATCCCGAACACGCTTTCCGAGGACGGCGACCCGGCGGACGCGATGGTCTTGTCGCAGATCCCGGTGGCTTCTGGAGCGGTCATCCGATGCCGTCCGGTGGGAGCGCTGCTGATGGAAGACGAAAACGGAGTGGACGAAAAGATCCTCGCGGTGCCGGTCGATGAGCTCAATCCGTATTTCGACGGAATCAACGAGCTGGCCGATCTGCCGCCGATCGTGCGCGATCAAATCGATCACTTCTTCCGCCACTACAAGGACCTGGAAAAGGGCAAGTGGGTAAAGGTCGGCGGATGGGTCGATCGCGCCGCCGCGCGCGAGCTGATCAAGCAGGCGATCGCGCGCTACCCGAAGAAGTAACGCCGCGCCGCGCCGCGCTCGCCGCGCAAGATCCACGATGCCGGAATTGCCTGACATCACCGTGTACGTCGAAGCGCTGCGCGAGCGAACCCGCGGCCGCACACTAATCCGCGCATTAGTCAGATCTCCATTTCTGCTGCGTTCGGCTGACCCTCCGCTCGGGGCAGCGTACGGCAAAACGGTCCGCGAGGTTCGGCGGCTCGGGAAGCGGATCGCACTGGGCCTGACTGACGATCTATGGCTGGTGCTGCATCTCATGATTGCGGGACGGCTTCATTGGAATACGGCAGCGCCCAAGGCGAAGGGCAGAAATGTTCTCGCGACCTTCGAGTTCGACAGCGGATGGCTCTGGCTCACGGAAGCGGGCACGCAGCATCGCGCGTCGCTGCACATCGTCGCGGGCGAAGCCGGGCTCGCGGCGCTCAGCGCCGGCGGGGTCGAGCCGCTCGAGGCAAGCCCGGAGGACTTCGCGGCGGCGCTGCGTTCGGAGAATCACACGCTCAAGCGCTCGCTCACCGATCCCCACATCTTTAGCGGAATCGGCAACGCATATTCCGACGAGATATTGCATCGCGCACAGCTCTCGCCGATCGCGATGACGCAGAAGCTGGGCGAGCCGGAGCTCGCGCGGCTCTACGACGCCACGCGTACGACGCTCATCGAATGGACCGATCGTCTGCGCGCCGAATCCGCGGGTGGGTTCCCCGAAAAGGTAACCGCGTTTCGTCCGGAGATGGCGGTGCACGGCCGCTACGGATTGCCGTGTCCGCGCTGCGGCGCCAAGGTCCAGCGCATCCGGCACGCGAACAATGAAACCAACTATTGCGCGCGCTGCCAGACTGGAGGA
Organism: Binataceae bacterium (SeqCode); assembly: GCA_049281755.1. Classification (GTDB taxonomy): domain Bacteria; phylum Desulfobacterota; class Binatia; order Binatales; family Binataceae; genus JBARDN01. The sequence continues at coordinate 3,048 of JBAPSR010000061.1, read as the reverse complement.
CGCCTGCTTGCCGACCGCGCGCTGTCGCGCCTTCTGCACGAGGACTGGCCGCGCACTCTGGACGAGATGGAAGCGCGCAAGCGTCGATGAATTATGATTAGTCAGTTGACTCTGAGTAGTGATCGAATGCCAGTTCGCGCGATGTAAGAGCCGCACGCATTGACTACAAGCGACTCCGACGCAGAATGCGCTCTGCCGCTAGAGTCCAATTTCGGTGGGTTCGTTTGGTATCTTTTAGGTCGCGATCAAGGCCCCGAAAACAATTTTTGCCTTGCAATCATTGACTTTCTTTTTACAATTGGCTTCGTTTCGGTGTTTTTTTGGTAGCTAATTATTATTCTCTTTCGCCGCTCGATCGCTTTACTCAATACCTACTCTATTCGTTCGCCATTACCTCATCCGCGCCTCACACGATTGATTATACACATCACGCGCGAAAAAACAAGATTGGCCTGGTTGTTTGCTCCGCTTTCCCCGTCGTTTCTCCGTCGCGTTGACGACCGAACTTGGTCGCATTGGAGCCGCTGCGGCGTTCACTTTTCGCTCCTGCCCTTGGGACAGAAGTAAACCTTTGCCCTTAGTCATTTTCCTCATTCAAAGAGCAACTTGACTTAGTGTTGGCGCGGCAGTTAGCTGCTTTTCCAATAGATGCGACTATTCATTGATCGAGTTGCTTCTAAACGAGCGGCGTTCAGAAGCGGCCAGCAGCGCCGGAGTGATCGCCACTGTCGAAGGAGGAAGTTAGAAATGAAACGGGAGCTCTCAGCAGCGGTATTCTTTGCCGCGGTGGCGGTGCTGGGTTTCGCCCAATCGGCAACATCAACGGCGACTGCGACGCTGACGCCGACTGCCACTCCGACATCGCCGGAGAACGTTCTCTGGAACTTTGGGAGCGGCAGCGACGCCTCCGATCCCGATGGCGGTGTGATTATGGATTCGAGCGGCAACCTCTACGGAACTACATTCTTCGGACAAGGTTCTAACGGTGGGGTTTATGACGGGTCAGTTTTCGAGCTGACGCCGCCCGAGATCGCCGGGGGGAATTGGACCGAGTCAATCCTCTGGGACTTTGGCAACTTCAGCGCCAGCGACGGCAATGGGCCCAAGGCCGGGTTGCTGAGAGACAACAGCGGCAATCTCTACGGCACGACCGAGGGGGGCGGGGCTAACTTGCTGGGGACGGTGTTCGAGGTGAGTCCTCCCACAAAGGTCGGCGGAAGCTGGTCCGAGTCGATACTGTACAACTTTGGCAGCGGCAGCACCGACGCCTCCTCCCCGGTGGCCGGCCTGATTATGGATACCAGCGGAAATCTCTATGGCACCACTAGCGGCGGCGGGAAAAACGGCGGAGGAACGGTGTTCGAGTTGACAACTCCCTCCATGAGCGGCGGGATCTGGACCGAAACAATTCTGCGGAACTTTGGCAACGGCAGTACCGACGGTTCTTCGCCGTTGGCCGGACTTATCATGGATGCGAGCAACAATCTCTACGGCACCACCTTCAGCGGCGGCACTCATGGTGACGGAACTGTGTTCGAGCTGACGCCACCCGCCACTAGTGGCGGAACCTGGACCCCGTCAACTCTTTGGAATTTTGGCGGTGTCCCCGGCAACGGCGTGACGTCCGACGGCACCCAACCGGCAGCGGGCCTGCTCATGGATACAAAGGGCAATCTCTACGGCACTACCTCGAGCGGCGGGCCCCACACTTGGGGAACGGCGTTCGAGCTATCGTCCGGGCAGGAGTCAATCCTCTGGAGCTTTGGCAACCTCGCCAGCAACGGCACAACGCCCGATGGCAAGGAACCTGTGGCCAGCCTGATCATGGATGCGAATGGCAATCTCTACGGCACTACCGAAGCCGGCGGAACTTACCTCGACGGAACGGCGTTCGAGCTATCTCCCGTCGGCGGAACCTGGTCCGAGTCAATTCTGTGGCCGTTTGGCAATGGCTCCGACGGCGCCGGTCCCTTGGCCGACCTGATCATGGATACCAGCGGCAATCTGTACGGCACGACGAACCACGGTGGGAAATACGTGGCGGCGGTCAACAGCCTTACCGGCGGCACGGTGTTCGAAATCTCGAAGCCGGGCGTATCTCCAACTCCGACCGCGACCCCAACCGCGACGTCCACGACCACTGCGACTGCCACGCCGACAGCGACTGCTACAGCCACATCAACTGCCAGCGCGACCGCGACGCCAACCGCGACTGCCACGTCAACGCCGACAGTTAGTGCCACGCCGACTGCCGCGCCCACGCCGGTGCCGGTCAAGCTGACGATCAATCCGGCGACGCTGAAGTTCGGCACGGTGAAGTTCGGGAGTCATAAAGATAAGAGTGTTACCGTGACCAACCCCAAGGGCAGCAAGAAGAAGCGCGGTATTACGGTGCAGATGGAGGGAGTCAGCGTAGCGGTCACACAGTACAGGGAGACCAATAACTGCGATGCGCCGCTGGCCCCAGGCGCGCAGTGCACAATCAGCGTCACGTTCACGCCGAACGCATCGGGAACGCAAGATGGCACCCTGAAGGTAATCGACAATGCGGAACTGGAGCCGCAGTCGGTGAAGCTCACGGGCAAGGGCGCCAGCAAATAGGAACGGGGGCAGCACCTGCTTTGAGTTTCCGATTCCGCTGGCTTCGGAACCGGCGGCCTCCATCTGCAAGGCTCTCATCCGGGTTGATCAGGGAGCCCGCAAACCAAGGTGCGGAAATCGCAGCAGCGGATTTTAACTCTGTCGGTCCCTCACCCGCGCGTCACGGCGATTGCTGAAAGGAGCAATCGCCGCGCCACGCCGCCCTCTCCCAATCCTGTTGGGAGAGGGACTATCCGACGCGCGGGAATGAAAAGACGATGCGGCGATCGACGAATCAATTGCCGAGGTTGTAGGCGCCTCCGCGCTCCAGCGCTTTCTTGTAGGCGGGGCGATCGTGCAGACGCTTGATCCACGCATCGAGATTGGGATACGCCGCGCGCACTCCGAACGCGCCTGCGACCTCGGCGACGAAACTCATCTGGATGTCGGCGCCGGTCAGGCTATCTC
>JBAPSR010000060.1:0-2486 GCA_049281755.1 Binataceae bacterium (SeqCode) | reverse complement strand
CGTGTATCGCATACACGCTGCGCCGTCGCGTTTCCGCTACGAATTGGCGCGCGCGGCATCGTGGCCGTAAGCGCGATGCTTACGCCACGATGCCGTGCCCCAATAAGACCGGTTAATGGCTTGCGGGGGCTGCCGGAGGCGCCATACCACCAGCGGCTCCTCCCGCTGCTGGCGCGCCTGCCTTCGGCACGTAGCCCGGAGGCGGCGGGGGAACGAATCCCTTTGGCTGCTCCTGAACCCATGCCATGCAGGCAGGAATGTCTTCTTCGACGACAGACTCCTGCGCCATGATCTGCTGATCGGTCCAGCCGTGGATCTTCTCCTCGTGCACTCCCGGACACTTAACCCTGAGGTTAAAGTCGCGAGAGACCCGCGAAGAATCCGCGCTGGCCGTCTGCTGACCTGCCCCGCTGCTGCCCGCCGCCTCACCCGTCGTAGTACCGGCGCTGCTGCTGCTGCCGCTGGTGCTTGCGCATCCCGCGGCGAACATAACTGCCAGCCCACCGGCCAGCAATAACCCAATCGTGCGTCTCATGGCATCCTCCTTCACTCTGGGGGCCTCCCCCGATAACTAGGCCCGCAACGGCCGATCCGCCACCCAAGTCAAAGCAGCGTCAAAATACACCTAATGAAAAATTTAGCAAACCCCTAGTAACATAATTATAAGGCTTGGAAAAGCACCCGATTATCCCGCTCGACTTTACGGGCGCGTCCCTCGATCCGGGCATACTCGAGATGCGCCAGGGTTTCGAAGGTCGCCGCCATCACGTGAAAGATCGGTCGCTCTTCGCCGCCGAAGACTTGTTGCGCCACCTCGAACGCGGTCTGTGGTTTATTGCGCACCAGATCGAGCATCTCGGCCTCGCGGTAACGATGATGCTCGATGATCTGGTTGGCGCGATGCCGATGGTCCTGATAGACGCCGCCGTGCGCGGGCAGAATGAGTTCGGCGTCGAAGCGCTGGACCTTTTTTTGTGAATCGATAAAGTCGCCGAGCGGATTCGCGCTCGCGTCGGCGTCGGGATAAATCCCGACGTGCGGTGTGATTTTCGGCAGCAAGTGATCTCCGACGATCATCACCTTTTCCTTGCGCAAGTAAATTACGTTATGCCCCGGCGAGTGGCCTGGCGTCCAGATGACCTCGAACTCGCGATCGCCGACCTTGATTACGTCGCCGTCGTCGATGAAATGATCGGGCTCAGTCACCGGAAAATACATTTGCGTGCCCATCCACGCCGGCCGCATCCCGGCCGAGGAATGTTCGGCGATCGGAAAGCCGTGTTTTTCGAAAAACGGCCGCGACTCCGGACGATCGGTAGGGCCCATCTTGCCGAAGAACAACATCCGATCGGCGCGCGCCGCCTCCAGCTTATGGATATGCGTCACCGCGTGGCTGCGGCGGCGAATCTCTCCGGATGCGCCGAAGTGATCGATATGATGATGGGTCGCGATCAGCGTATCGAGATCCTCGAGCTTGATCCCGACTTGCGTGAAAGCGTCTTCGAGCGCGGCGATACTGTCGGGGGAATTCATCCCCGTATCGATCAGCGCCCACGCGCCGTGACAATCGACCAGGTACACATTGATGATCGTCGGCCGCATCGGAAGCGGCAGAAAGATCTCGTAGATACCCGGATGAACCTCGACGATTTTTGATGCCATCAAATTCTCAGTGGCAGGCTTCGCTGAACTTGCTGTTCTTGCGATCCGCCGCCGGTTGCGAGCCTTGGCGATGCGTGCGCAGCGATAGTGCGGCGCGTCACTCGTGCAACTCGTCCTTGATCTGAAAGGTCGCTTTGATTCGCACTCTCCAGCGCACGACCTTGCTGTTCTCGACCGCGGCCGCCACGTCTTCGACATGCACGCTGTGGATGCCCGAGATGGTCACCCCCGCGCGCGCCACCGCGATCTGGACAGCGTCCTCGACCGAGTTGGACGAGATGCCGGTTAGCTCGATGGTTTTTTCGACCATAATTGTTGAGCTGTGTCCGCTTCCGCGCGCGCGGCATAATTGACGCGCTTACGGATGCGGCGCTACGCTCCTCTATGCGTGGTGATTAGCGCACGCGGCCCTGCGAAACAAGGTGACTGGCCGCGCGGTAGTGAAACGACGGCACGTAAATCCCGCATCCAACAGGCTTTCCCGGAGACGCCGCGATCCAATCATGCCACTGAAAATCGAATCGCCTGACGATCAAAACGGATTCACCGAATTCATAACCTTCGCCGATCGGGTGCGCCCGGAGCTCTCGGCCCGGTGGCCGGCAGCAGCCGACATGCAACTACCGATGCTGATGGGCTTGTCGGCGTTTATCGCAGGCAAGCCGCTGCGCGCGTTCGTTGCACGCGAGAATGGCGAGATCGTCGCCCGGGTCGCGGCGCTGCTCGATCCCGCGTACGCGCAACGCTGGGGCGAAAAGCTCGGGCACCTGATGTTCTTCGAGGCGGCAGCCGGCGCGTCCGCCGCCGCTCGCGCAGTGATGGAC